>JAENVU010000080.1 GCA_016650415.1 Acidimicrobiia bacterium | reverse complement strand
CCGGCGCGCGCCAGCGCTCTCTCCACCCCCATCGTGCGGAACCGTTGGTGGATGTACTCGAGCGCTTCGATGTTCGTGAGGTCGGCCATCGCGACGACGCGCTCGGCCGAGCGGCCGGCAAGGCGGTACGCGCCGTCGCGCTCCCGGGTCACGGTGAAGCCTTCCTCCGCCGGGCGATGCACGACGTAACTGTCCGGTTCGGGTTCGGATCCACGCGCGTCGGCGATGAGCGTGCCCAGCCGACCGAGGAACTCGTCCAGGCCCTGATGCGTCACCGCCGAAATACGGGGGTAGTCCGTCTCGAACTCGGCGACATCCGCCTTCGTCCCGATGGTGAGGCGCGGCCGGGTCAACAGTTCCGGCCGGTACTGCTCGAGTTCGTCGAGCAGGATCCGCTCCTGATCCTCGGGCGTCCGCCCGTCCATGGGCGCAAGGTCGAGGAGCACGACCAGCACGCGGGTGCGTTCGACGTGACGCAGGAATCGGTGGCCGAGCCCCCGACCTTCGGCCGCGCCTTCGATCAGGCCCGGAATATCGGCGACGACGTACTCGTGATCCTGGAACCGAACCACACCCAAGTTCGGGACCAGCGTGGTGAAGGGGTAGTTCGCGATCTTGGGCTTGGCCGCGCTGATCGCCGCGATCAACGTCGACTTGCCGGCGTTGGGAAACCCCACCAACGCGGCGTCGGCCATGAGCCGCAGTTCGAGATCGAGCCAGCGATCCTCGCCGTACTCGCCCTGTTCGGCGAACGTCGGCGCCCGCCGGGCGTTCGAGAGGAACCGGGTGTTTCCCTTCCCGCCGCGTCCGCCGCGGGCCGCAAGCCAGCGGTCGCCGTGACCGACGAGGTCGGCCAAGACATCGCCGGACGCGTGGTCCCGGATCGTGGTGCCCTCCGGAACGTGCACCGTCAGATCGACCCCGGAGGCTCCATGCCGTTGATTCCCCGACCCGTGCGTCCCCGAGTTGGCCCGGCGGTGCGGGTGGTCACGAAACGCGAGCAGGGACGCGACGTTGCGGTCGGCCTGGAGCCAGATGTCGCCACCGGACCCGCCATCGCCGCCGTCGGGTCCGCCTTTGGGCGTGTGGGACTCACGGCGGAACGAGATACAGCCCGCTCCACCATCACCACCGCGCACATTGAGCTGCGCTTCGTCGACGAAATTCGACATCGCAAGCGCTCCGGAGATTTGCAGACGCGTGGTCCGCGGTCGACCGACTAGTCGACGAGGATGTCGACGAGCTTGCGCCCGCGACGGTGACCGAACTTGACCACACCCGGCGCGGTTGCGAACAGGGTGTCGTCCCCGCCGCGGCCGACATTCAGACCGGGGTGGAACTTGGTGCCACGCTGGCGAACGATGATCGTTCCCGCAGTCACGACCGTACCGCTGTAGACCTTGATCCCCAGCCGCTGCGCGGAGGAATCACGGCCGTTCCGTGATGAGGCTGCGCCCTTTTTCTTCGACATGGATCAGCCCTTCGTAATCGCGGTGATCTCGATCGTCGTGTAGTGCTGGCGGTGGCCCCAGCGCCGACGATTGTTGGACTTGTTCTTGTAGACGAACCCGTCGATCTTCGGACCCTTCGCGGCGCCGACGACCTTCGCGGTCACCGACGACGCTCCGAGCTGTGCGGGCGTCGCGAGGACGGTCTCGCCGTCGACGAGAAGAACGGGACGAAGCTCGACGTCGCCCGCGTCGACGCCGAGGCGCTCGACATCAAGCTTCTGACCAGTTTCGACTTTGTACTGCTTGCCACCGGTGGCGATCACTGCGTACATGGCGCGTAGGAACCTCGAGATCTGCGGGAGAACCGTGCGAGATTACAGCATGGCCTCGTCGACGACGAAACCACGGCCACCACAGACAGTACAAGTCTCCGAGAAAGCCTCCACCAGCCCTTCGGAGATGCGTTTCCGGGTCATTTCGACCAGTCCGAGCTCGGAGATCTCGAAGACCTGGGTCCGGGTCTTGTCCCGGGCGAGCGCTTCACGCAGGCCCTTGACCACCGCATCCCGGTTCTTCCTGATCTCCATATCGATGAAGTCGATCACGATGATCCCGCCGATGTCGCGCAAGCGGAGCTGCCGGGCGACCTCGTCGGCCGCCTCGAGATTGTTCGCGAACACCGTGTCCTCGAGGTTCGACTTCCCGACGTTCTTGCCGGTGTTGACGTCGACCACCGTCAGGGCCTCGGTCCGTTCGATGATGAGCGAACCCCCCGACGGGAGCCACACCTTGCGATCCAGCGCCTTGTGGAGCTGCTCGTGGATGTGGAACCGCTCGAAGATCGGCAGTGCTTCATCCTCGTACCGCTCCACGCGTTCGGAGAGCTCGGGCGCGATCGCATCGACGTAGGCCTTCACCTCGGCATAGATGTCCTCGTCGTCGATGACGACGGACCGGTACTCCTTGGTGAACTCCTCACGGATCACCCGCACCACGAGCGGGGGCTCGCGGTAGAGCAGGGTGCCGGACTTCGACCTATCCGCGAGCGCCGAGATCTGTCGCCACTGGTCCTGGAGCCGAGCGAGGTCGCGAGCCAGCTCGTCGGCCGTTGCTCCCTCGGCGGCGGTGCGCACGATCAATCCGGCATCGGTCGGTCGGATGCCTTCGAGCACCTTGCGCAGCCGTTTGCGCTCGTCGTCCGGAAGGCGCTTCGAGATGCCGTAGGTCGTGGGTTGATTCGGGACCATGACTACGAACCGGCCCGCGAGACTCACGTCCTGGGTGAGACGAGCACCCTTGTGCCCGATCGGGTTCTTCGTGACCTGGACGAGGATCGCCTGACCGTTCTTCAGCACCTTCTCGATCTTCGGGCCACCCGAGCCCTCACCCTCGACGTCGGTCGCGTCGAACTGGACGTCGCGCTGGTAGATCACGCCGTTCTTCGGGGTACCGATGTCGACGAACGCGGCTTCCATACCGGGCAGGACGTTCTGGACCTTCCCGAGGTAGATGTTGCCGTCGATCGATGTGGCGTCGTCCTCGGGCCGGCTCACGTAGTGCTCGACCAGCGATCGACCTTCGAGCACACCCATCTGGATCGTCCGCTCGGCGCCGACGTGCACGATCATCTGGTAGCGACCGGTCGGACGACCCTTCCGGGTCCGACCGCGGCGCCGCTCGAGCGTCTCTTCGTCGAGTTCTTCGAGCACCGATCCGTCATCATCGGGGATCGACGCGGTGACGACCGAACCCCGGTCACCACCGCGAGAGCTGCCGCCCCCTCCCCCGCTCGTGCCGTTCCCGGCCCCGGCCCCGGCCCCGGAGCGCGAACCTGACCCACCACCCGAGCCCGAACGGGAACGATTCCGGCCACCGCGGCGCCGCCGCTTCTTGGCGCCGCCTCCCGACCCGTTGTTCGCGTCCGACCCGCCGGATCCACCGTTCCCCGAACCGGCGGAGGCCGACGCGGACGTCGGTGCCGGACGCGAGTCGCCGATCTTCGGCCGGGCAACGGTCTCCGCGCTCGGAGTCGTCAGCCCCGCTTCCTCGCGAGCCTCGGCGCCGACGTCTTCGGTCGTCAGACCGCGATCTGCCGTCGCGCGTTCGTTGTGGCCACGCCGGGAATCGTCGTCTCGATCGGCGTTGCCGACTCCGGTTCCGCTCCCCGAGGCGGGCCCGCCGCCGGAGCTCTGAGCGGAATCTCCGCTGTGCGCACCCCCGGTGGTCGCGCCACCGGCACCGGCCGGACGCTTGCGATTCCGGCCACCGCGTGAGCCACGGCGTCGACGGCGCGGTGCGCCCGAGCCGTCGGTGCCGGCTCCGTCGCTTCCGTCCGCCTCACCGTTCGTGTCACCGGTCGCTTCACTGTTCGCGGCGCGCGGCGCAGACTGGCGCGGCCGCGACACCGCGGCGGATTCGCCGGATGGTGCAGGTCGAGATGTCGGGTCGGGCGTTTCCTGCTTGGGTGCCGAATCAGGCGGAGGTGTTGCGCTCCGCATGGGTTCGGAGGCCGGTGCAGCCCCCTGGGTCTCGTCGGACATCGATGCCTTCTCTCATGACGCGCGCGCCTCGAGGGCGATGCGCGGGTCGGCGGCGAGCGGATCCAACCGCTCGCCGTCGCGCTCAATCCACTGCCGAGTCCGGCGGACCCGACCTTCGCAAAACTCTTGACCAATGACGGCGACCAATTCGGCCGGCCGCACACTCGTCGGGTGGGTTGACAACTCAACGGTCGTCAGTGTCCCCTGCTCACTCGCACCCAAGACTGTGATTCGACGAATCACCGGACGGATGTCCTCCTGGGTGGTCTTGCCTTTACGGACTCGATCCACGACCAGCGTGTCCGAGCCCAGTACTGCAGCAACGCGAGCCGCCACCGGCTCGGGACTCGCGTCGATCACACCGGATTCCTGCGCCGCTCCGGGGACCACCTCGATGTTCCATTCGACCAAGGTGACCGCTTCTTGCAACGCCGGTGCGCGATCGGCCAACGCCACGACGTCGAACACGTGAATACCCTCGGGCAACGCCGCCGAAATGGCCGCGGCCAAAGGTTCGACCGCCACCGGCTCGGCCAGCTCGAGGTCGAGATACTCCGCGTCGGATTCATGTCCGACCGAGAGCGCCAGCCCGAAGCTCACCTTCGGACGCGGCGAGAACCCCAACGTGAACGCCAGGGGAAGCTGTTCGATCCGAAACGCCCGTTCGAACGCCCGGGCGACATCACGATGTGAGATGAAACGGACCTTGCCCTGCTTCGTGAACGCAATCCGGATCGGGAATCCGGCGTCACCCCTCATGACGCAGCGATCCGAGTCGGCGACAACACCACGGGGACCGCCCCGCCGTTCGAGAGATCTTGACCCGTGCCCTGACTTCCGCCCGCCGGTGGCACCGCGGCAGCCACGACATGCTCGAGGGCGTAGTCGGTACATACCCCGCAGTCGTAGCACGGAGTCCACCGACAATCGGGGAGCCCATGGGCCGCGAGGGACGATTGCCAGTCCTGCCAGAGGAAATCGCGATGAAGTCCCGCGGCGATGTGGTCCCACGGAAGCACTTCGTCTTCAGTCCGATGCCGGGTCACATACCAGTCGGGATCGAGCCCTTCGGCGGCCATGGCATCGGTCCAGCGCCCGAGCTGAAAGTGCTCGGACCACTCCTGGAACGTGCCGCCGGCTCGCCACACCCGTTCGATGACCGCACCGATCCGGCGGTCGCCACGAGATGCGATGCCCTCCGCGAAGGTTGCTTCCGGATCGTGCCAGCGCACTTGCGCCGCGGTCTTCTTCAGGTCATCGCGCAGCATCGTGATCTTGCGGCGCAGCTCGGAGATGCCGTTCTGGCCGAACCATTGGAACGGCGTGTGAGCCTTGGGCACGAATCCACCGACGGACACGGTGCAGCTCGCCTGCTTCGTGTGCTGCTTGCCGATCTTCACCACGTTGCGGGCGAGTTCCGCGATCCCGAGCGTGTCTTCGTCCATCTCGGTGGGGAGACCGACGAGGAAGTACAGCTTCACCCGTCGCCACCCCTGTGAGTACGCACCTTCCACGGCGGCGTACAGATCCTCTTCGGTGATCAGCTTGTTGATGACCTGGCGCAGTCGCCACGACCCACCTTCGGGGGCGAAGGTGAGACCGGTCCGGCGGACCTTCTGGATCTCACTGGCGATCCCGACGGTGAACGCGTCGACGCGCAACGATGGCAACGAAACGCCCACATTCCCGCAGCCGACTTGATCGTTGACCAAGTCGGAGACCAAGGAGTCGATGCCGCTGAAATCGGCGCTCGACAGGGACGTGAGGGCGACTTCGTCATAGCCGGTGCGGGCGAGTCCTGCCTCCACCATTGCCCGCACCTGATCTGCGGGCCGCTCCCGTACGGGGCGGGTGATCATCCCGGCCTGGCAGAACCGACACCCGCGGGTGCAACCTCGGAACAACTCGACGTTGAGCCGATCGTGGACGACCTCGATCAGTGGAACGAGTTGCTCTTTCGGATACGGCCATTCTGCGAGGTCGGCAACGGTCCGCTTCTCGACCACCGACGGAACATCGTTGAACCTCGGTGTCACCGACCGCAGCGCCGGTCCGTCGTACTCGACGTCGTACATGGACGGGACGTAGACACCCGGTACCGCCGCCAGGGCGCGCAACATTCCGGTACGACCGCCGGGTCGACCGGCCCGTTTCCAGTCACCGATGCACTCGGTCATCTCGCCAACCGGCTCTTCGCCGTCGCCGATGACGAACGCGTCGACGAAATCGGTCATCGGTTCCGGATTGAACGTGCAGTGACCCCCGGCGACGACAACGGGGTGGTCCTCATCACGTTGGGATCCGCGCACCGGGATGCCCGCAAGGTCCAGACACTCGAGCAGATTGGTGTACACCAGTTCGGCGGAGAGGTTGAACGCCACGATGTCGAAGTCGGCCGCGGGACGGTGCGTGTCGACCGAGAACAGCGGGACCGCGTGCTCCCGGAGCGCGGCGGCCAGGTCGAGCCACGGGGCGTACGAGCGTTCCGCGGCGGCATCGGGCCGTTCGTTGAGGATCTCGTACAGGATCTGCAGCCCCTGATTGGGCAGCCCGATCTCGTACGTATCCGGGTAGACGAGAAGCCACGAGACCGCGCCCGGCCCGTGGTGAGGGCTCCGGCTGCCGCGCTCCATCCCGATATACCGGGCGGGCTTCTCGACCCCGGCCAAGAGCGGCTCGATCCGCGGCCAGAGACTGGTCATGACGGCCCGAGCCTACTCGGCCTGGTTCACGTGTTCGTCGTCGTACTCGGCATCGTGCTGGTGGTGGTCGTCGTCGACGTCGACGATGTCGTGGCAGTCGGAGGTGGCAGCGTCGGCGGGACGGTCGGAGGCACGGTCGGCGGCGGCGGTGGCGGCGGCGCATCCGAGAACGGTGCGGGCACCCGCGGTCCGTTGAGGACGTAGACCGGCGTCCCGACGGAAAGCGAGGCGTAGATCCAGTCGGCGGAGTTCATCGGCACGCGCACACAACCGTGCGATGCGGGACCGCCCGGGACCGAGGTCGCACCGTGTATCGCGATGTTGCCGTTGAAGTACGACGGCTTGTACAGCTTCCCGAGTTCACCCGTCTGCCAGCCGCCGACCTTGCCGGAGACCCGGAACGAACCGCCCGGCGTCACCGCAGTCGCACAACGGCCGTTCACGCAGAAGCGTTCGCCGCTACCGGTCGAGACCGAAACGATCCGGAAGAGGCTGCCACCCTTGTAGAAGAAGAGCACTTGGCGGGCAATGTCGACCTCGACCCGGGTCGAGCCGCCGCTCGGAACGGAGGGGCCGGGAGTCACCGGGCTCGCGAGCTTCAGACGCGTCATGGGTCCCGCCACGCCATCACGGCCGAGTCCGTTGACCTTCTGGAACGCCATCACTGCCTGCATGGTCCCCGAGCTGTAGTTGCCATCGGGGCTCACGTCGTAGTGAAGCTCGGCCAGCCGCTGTTGGAGCGCCGACACCTCCGGACCCGAGTCCCCCGGGCGCAGGCCGTCGAAGGGTGCGGTCGTGACCGTGGTCGAACTGGTCGAGGTCGTCGTGGACGACGAGGAGGTCGTCGTGCGGTGCACCTTGCGAACGTTCGACTTGCGGACGGCCGCGCGCTCGGTCCCGCCGCTCGAGCAACCTCCGAACGCGAATGCGACAACGATGCCGCCGACCAAGACCCTGCCGGGTGACGCCTTCAACTGAACCTCCTCATGTGCACATTGGCGACCAGACCAATGCACGCGAACGACACGATGATCGACGACCCGCCGTAGCTCATGAACGGAAGTGGGATTCCGGTCACCGGCATGATGCCGGTCGCCATTCCCACGTTTTCGAACACTTGGGCGACGAACATCGCCAAGACCCCCATGCAACAGAGCGCTCCAAATGGGTCCTGAGCAAGCCGGGCGGCGCGGGAAGTCCGCCACACGATAATCGCGAAGAGGCCCAAAACCACGGCACCGCCGACAAATCCGAGTTCCTCACCGACCACGGTGAAGATGAAGTCGGTGTGCTGTTCGGGCACGTGTTGTCCGTTGGTCTGCGAACCGGCGAAGAGGCCCTTCCCGGTGAGCCCGCCCGCACCGATCGCTATTTCGGATTGCTTCGCGTTGTACCCCGAGCGTTCGGCATCGGCCCCGGTATTCGCAAACGAGGTCAACCGGTCGATTTGGTACTGATCGAGCACTCCGGCCTGCACGGCGACCACCGCGAAGGTGAATCCGACCAATACGAGCACCACGAGGTGGCGGGCCCGGGCTCCCGCCATCGTCAGGATCGTGAACACCATCGCCATCAGCACCAGATCGGTGCCGAGGTCGGGCTGGAGCATGATCAGGCCCATCGGGACGGCACAGATCGCCAACGCGGTCACCAGGCGGCGACCACTCATCTCCTCCCGGTGCCGCGTGCAGTAGGCGGCCAGGACCAACGTCAGGAACACCTTGGCGAACTCGCCCGGCTGCACCTGGAACGGACCGATGTCGAACCGGGCCTGCGCACCCTTGACGTCGACGCCCAGCTTCAACACCGCGACCAGCATCAACACGGTGGCGAAGTACCCGAGGAGCGACAGCTCGCGAAGCCGTCGATAGTCGATCATCATCAGGCCCACCATGGCGGCCAGCCCGATGACGATCGCGATGATCTGGCGCTTGACGAAGAACATCGGATCGAGGTGTTCGGACTCGAGGATCCGGTGCGTCGAGGCGTACACCATGAGGAGACCCAGCGCGCCGAGGATCAGGGGCGGGCCGAAGAGCAGCGGATCGACATGACGGAGCGGCGATTCCTGGATCCGGGATCGTCGGTCGGACGCGATGATGGCCATGGCGCGTCAGTTCCCTGCGGGCGGCGAGACGTTGGTGACCGCACCGACGGGGAGACCGTTGAGTTGCTCCATGATCGCCCGGGAGATCGGAGCCGCGGTCTGGGCGCCGTAGCCGCCCTCTTCGACCACGACCAGCACGATGTATCGAGGTTGGGCCGCCGGGGTCATCCCCACGAACCACGATGTGTTCTGCTTTCCCTGCACCTGCGCGGTTCCGGTCTTGCCCGCGGCGAGACCCGGTGGGAAGCCGGCGAAGGCCGCCGTCGCCGTGCCCTTGGGATTCTCGACGACCCCCGTGAACCCGGCCATGAGGGCGTCGCGCTGTGGGATGTCGACCGTCCCCAACTTGATCGGGGCAAGATCTCGTACCTTCTTGGCCGCGAGGTCCTTGGCATTGCCGGCGTCGACACCGGCGCGGAACACGGCATCCGCGAGCCGCGGCGAATAGCGGGTCCCACCGTCGGCCAAGGTCATGTACGCCGATGCCATCTGGACCGGCGTGACGAGCATGTCGCCCTGCCCGATGGACGAGAGGATGTTGTCACCCGGGAGCCACTCCGGGTACGGAAAGGCGGCGGGGTTCTTGTCGTGGATGGCCTGCTTCCACGCAGCGTCAGGGACACGGCCGACCGACTCCGTCGGCAGTGCAATGCCCGTCGCCGCCCCGAATCCCAGTTCGCGCGCGGTGTCCTGGAGCGCGGTACCGGTGGGGTCCCCACGCTTCTGGCGGGCGAACAACTCACCGCCAATTCGGTAGAAGTACACATCGCTGGAGACGGCGAGCGCCCGCGGGAGGTCGACCTTGCCGTTCGCGCCCTCACCCTTGAACGGGTGGTCCGGGTCAGTCGGGTACGCGTACCGCGCGTTGTCGACGATCGTTGTCGTCGGATCGACGACCCCGGCGCGCAGGCCCGCGATCGCCGTGACGAGTTTGAAGGTCGACGCCGGCGCGTACATACCGGACACCGCGCGGTCGACGAGCGGCAGGTTGTTCCGGGGGTCTCCGAGCCACTCCCACGTCGATTGGCGAATGCCGTTGACGAACTCGTTCGCGTTGAAGTCCGGCTCGGATGCCAGTGAGACGACCGACCCGTCCGTCGTGTCCAACACGATCGCGGCACCGGCGGGCGCGTTCAAGAGTCGGAACTTGTCCTTCGACGCCGGGTCCTTCACTTTGCGCGCGGCGTCGAGACCTTGCTTGAGCGCCGCCTCGGTGACCTGTTGCACATCGAGGTCGACCGTGAGTCGCACGTCGTGTCCGGCTCGGGCGGGCCGCTTGTCGAGACGGCGGACCACACGACCGGTCGCGTCGACCTCCACTCGGGTCACTCCCGGCCGACCGCGCAGGTCCGACTCGTAGGTCAGCTCGACGCCGCTCTTCCCGATCTTGTCGCCGAGTTGGTATGCGTGGGGATCGACCTGAGCTTTGAGTTCGGCCTCGTTGATCTCGCCGAGATAGCCGAGCACGTGAAACGCGGTCGACCCATTCACATACTGGCGAACCGGGACGGTCGCGGCCCGCACCCCGGGGAACTCCGTACGGTGTTCGGCGACGTATTGGAGTTGCTCGTAGGTGAGGTTGTCCGCGATCCGCACCGGCGTATAGGGCGAGTTGCGCGGGTCGTCGAGGCGCGCCTTGAGTTGTTTCGGCGATCGATCGAGGCGTACCGAGAGCTTGCGCAGCACCTCACGCTGTTGGCGATCGGTGATGGTGCGATCGACGGTGAGGACGTTGGCCATCCGGTTGTCGACGAGCACGCGACCCTTGACGTCGAGAATCCGACCGCGCGGCGCCGGATCGATGATCTCCTGCACCGAGTTTCGCGCGGCCGCGGCCTCGAACTCCGAGGTGGTCGCCACCTGGAGGTACCAGAGCCGGGCGAAGAGCGCGCCGAACAACGCCAAGGCGATCACGCTGATGACACTGGCGCGGATTCGCGGCGTACTCATCGAGAGGGTCCCATCCGACTCAATATCCTGCCCCACCGATCGTCGCCGGTACCCGCGGGCGGGCCGCCGCAATGGCCAATGGGAATATGACCAGTGCCACAACGCCGTCGTACACCCCGGCCAGCAGGATGATCCGGACCGAACGCAGCACGAAGAGCTGTTGCTGGCCGACCAAGGCGCCGAGGCCCACGTAGAGCGCGCCGGCGACGATGCCCGCCGTCGTGGCCACCAGCGGGTTCATCCACCACGCCGGACGGGCGAGCGACTGCTGCAGCATCCCGACGAAGTATGCGGTCAGTCCGAACGCGAGTGCGGAGAGTCCGAGCGGAGTCTGGAGAAAGACATCGCTCGCGAGCCCGGCCACGAACCCGAAGATCGCACCGAGTTCCGGCCCGTACCGGACCGCGATGGCGACCGCCGCGACGAGGCCCAGGTCGGGAACGACATCCGCGACCCGCACGTGCGGAAACACCGCGGTCTGGAGGACGACGAGCAGCACCAACATCAGCGCCAGCCGCCCGAATCGGAGCATCATGGTGTCACCGGATACTGCAGGACCCGCACATATTCGGTGTGGTTCGCATCCGCATACAACCGGACGGTGATACGCGCGGCGAGGGCACCGGGCGGGTGCTCCACCGCGACGATGCGACCCACGGGGATGTCAGGCGGGTACGGACCTTCGGCGCTGCCGACGGTCACCAGTTCGTCACCGGCCTTGACCAGGGCCTTCACATCGATCGAATCGAGCCGTTGGAGCGCCGAGTCGGGGTTGCCGTTCAACACACCTCGATCACCGGTGCGAACGTCGCGCACACCGACCGCAGAGTCCTTGTCGGTGAGAAGCAACACCGTCGACCGCCGGCGCGACACACGCGCGAGCCGGCCGAGGAGACCTTCTCCGGACACCACGGGCATGTCCGGTGCGAGCCCTTGTCCTGACCCCTTGTTCAGCCCGACGGTCGACTCGAAGTTGCCGGGAGATCCCAGGATGATCTGCGCATCGACGCCGGGCATGGTCGGCGCGAACGGCAGCGATGCCAACTTGGAGAGTTCTTCGATCTGGCGCCGCGCGTTGCGGCCGGCGGTCGCCGCGCCACGCGCCTGTTGCAGTTCACGACGGAGCCGTTGGTTTTCGTCCTTGATGTCTCCGGATCGGGTGACCCCGTCCCACCAGTTCTCGATGGGATGCAGCGCGGAGTCGATGCCGTCCTGGATCGGCGCGAACGCATCCCGCGCGGTATTGCGAATGCGGCCACCGATCCCCGAGTTCCCGCCCCGAGTATCCAACGTGATCAACGTGATCGACGTGAGGATCAACAAAATCAGGATGTTTCGTCGTCGATGCGACCCCGGACCCGTCACCGTTCTCGCTCAGACCCGACGCGCCGGCTCAGGACGATTTCTGCGAGATCAGGTTCTTGAACGCAGCTTCTTCCAGGTACTGGCCGGAACCGATCACCACTGAGAACAGCGGGTTGTCGGCGATGACGATGGGCATGCCGGTTTCCGATTCGAGGCGACGGTCGAGGCCGTGCAGCAACGCGCCGCCACCCGTGATGACGATCCCGCGCTCCATGATGTCGGCGGCGAGTTCGGGTGGGGTCTTGTCGAGGGTGACCTTGACCGCGTCGACAATGGCCGACACCGGCTCTTCGATCGCTTCGCGGATTTCTTCGGTCGACACGACGATGGTCTTCGGCAGGCCGGTGACGAGGTCACGACCGCGTACTTCCGCGTAGAGCTCCTCTTCGAGCGGGTGGGCACTCGCGAGCGCCATCTTGATTTCCTCCGCGGTGCGTTCGCCGAGCGCGAGTGAGTATTCCTTCTTGACGAAGTTGATGATCGATTCGTCGAGTTCATCACCGGCGATACGAATCGATTCGCTCGCGACGATGCCCCCGAGCGAGATGACCGCGACCTCCGTCGTACCACCGCCGATATCCACGACCATGTTGCCGGCCGGTTCGTGTACGGGAAGGCCCGCGCCGATCGCGGCGGCCATCGGCTCCTCGATGATGTCAGCCGGTTTGCGCGCACCTGCGTGCTCGGCGGCATCGACGACGGCGCGCTGCTCGACGCCGGTCACGCCCGACGGCACACAGATCACCATGCGCGGTCGCGCCCATCGGCGGGTGTGCACACGCTGGATGAAGTACCGGAGCATCTTTTCGCAAATGTCGAAGTCCGCGATGACGCCGTCCTTCAACGGACGGATCGCCTGGATGTGACCCGGAGTCCGGCCGATCATGCGCTTGGCCTCCGTACCCACTGCGAGCGGTCGGCCGTCCTTGACGTTGATCGCCACGACCGAAGGCTCGTTGAGGACGATGCCGCGGCCGCGCACGTAGATGAGCGTGTTCGCCGTTCCGAGGTCAACGGCCATGTCGCGACCGACGAAATTTGAATACCAGGGTTCAGACACGGTGCAGTTCCCAGAAAGCGGCGTCGAGATGGAAAGGCTACGGCCTCCACCCCGGTCGGGCCACTCGTGGGCCGGCGCGGTGCGAAATCGGCCGACAGGGCCGCGTAGTCTGCTCCGTTCTATGACGGATCGCACACTCGTTCTCTGCAAGCCCGACGCCGTTGAGCGCAAGCTCGTGGGCGAAATCGTTCGCCGCATCGAGGCCAAACAGCTCACCATCGTGGCGATGGAACTGCGGACGCTCGATCGGGCCACGGCTGAAGCGCACTACGCCGAGCACGCCGAGAAGCCCTTTTTCGACGAGTTGGTGACCTTCATCACGCGGAGCCCGCTCGTGGCGATCGTCGCCGAAGGCCCCGAGGCGTTCAAAGTGTGGCGCACCCTCATGGGCGTGACCAACCCCCGCGAGGCGGCGCCGGGAACGATCCGCGGCGACCTCGCGATCGAGATGGGCGAGAACCTCGTGCACGGCTCGGATTCCCCCGAATCCGCCGCCCGCGAGATCGCGCTGTTCTTTCCCACGCTCTGAGCGCAGAAGAACCCGGTTGCGGGTCTCAGGCGTAGATGTTGATGCTCTCGTCCAGCCCGAGATCCTGAGGGTTGCCGCGGCCCGTCGCCGCGAGTGCGAACGCCCACGCGTCGCCGGTCAGCGGTTCGCCGCCGCCCGACACCGTGAACGCGGGGAGGCCGTCGAACTGCAATGTCATGGCGGGCCAGCCCCGTTGGGTCAGAACATCCGCGATGTGGGAGACGGCGGCCTTCGGGTCCACGTCGGCCGGTGCGGTCTGACCGATCGCCGATCGGATGTCGTCGGCGTGGAGCACCATGTCCGACCACAACGCTTCGACGCCCTCGCCGAGAGTTCCGGCGGCACCACCGGGTGCCGGGCCGGCCCACGCGTCATCGTCGAACAGCGCAAGCAGTCCGGCGAGCTGAGGTTGCAGCTCGGCGAGTTCATCGGCGACCTCGCTCGGACCCTTCCCGACGCGCTCATCGACTTCACGTTGGGTTGCCTCGTCGGAGCCGAGTCCGTCGAACCGTCCCGCGGCGACGTCGGCGAACTGACCCACCACATGCTTGGCGACGTCGCCGGCCGACCAACCCGTACACCGGCTCGGTTGGTCCCAGCCCGCCGCATCCACGGAGCGGACCAGGGATTCGAATCGCCGAAGTTCCGGTTCGAACTGGGCGGTCGTGACCGTACGGGGCAGGCTCATCGCGGGCTCCAAACCAAGGGAGATGATCGGACGGCCGCACGATGGCCGTTCGCCGACGTCGCCGTCAACGACGATCGAGGGTGCCATCGGTCACGCAGGACGGGAACGGCCACCCGCCGAGGCGCGCAGCGCGGTGCGGGCCGCGCCCACCACGTAGAGCGAACCGGTGATCACGACCTGTCCGTCGGCGCCGGTGACGTCGTAGGCCCGGGCGACCGCCTTCGGAACATCGGGCACGATGTCGATCCGGTCGGCGTCGACGCCCAGCGCGATCGCCGCATCGGCCACCTGCATCGGATCGAGCGCACGCGGGGATGACGGCTTGGTGCACACCAGCCGTTCGACCTCGTCGACGCCCAACGCGTCCAGCATTTCAACCGCATTCTTCTCCCGCAACAGGCCGACGACCAACGTCCGCGGTGCGGCCACGAAAGCTTCGTCGAGGGCCCGCCGCAGTGCGAGCGCACCCGCCGCGTTGTGAGCGCCGTCGATCAGGACCAGCGGTTGTGTGCCCATGACCTCCAACCGACCCGGCACCGTGACGTTGGCGAACCCTTCGTGCACGATGTCGATATCAAGTGGATGTTCGATCGCGGCTTCAACGGTCGCGAGCGCGAGGGCCGCGTTCGCAGACTGATGCGCGCCGTGAACCGGGATGAAGATGTCGTCGTACTGCGCCCACGGCGTCCGGAAGGACACCACTCGACCGCCGATCGCGAGCCGGTCCGAGGTCACGGAGAAGTCCCGGTCGCGCAGCACCAGGTGCTCCGGATTCCGCGCCTCGAAAATCGGCACGATCGTCGGGTCGGTCTCGCCGAGGACGAGTGTCGATCCCGGCATGACGATGCCGGCTTTGTCGGCGGCGATCTCTTCGCGGGTCGTGCCCAGGTATTCCACGTGATCGATCCCCACGTTGGTCACCACCGCAACGGGCGCGTCGAGCACGTTGGTGGCGTCCCACGTCCCGCCCATGCCGACTTCGACCACCGCGACGTCGACCGCGACATCGGCAAAGTAGGTGAGCGCCGCCGCGATCATGATCTCGAAGTAGCTCGGCAACTCCGTCAGGAACTCTTCGATCCCCGCGATCTGGGTCAGCACTCGGGCCAACTCGTCGTCGTCGATCGGCTCGGCGTTCCAACCGATGCGTTCGTTGACCCGTTCCAGGTGGGGGCTCGTCGTCAATCCGGTCGATCGGCCGCTGGCCTCGAACAGCGCCGCGATCATCCGCACACTGGAGGTCTTGCCATTGGTACCGGTCACGTGCACCGACGGGTACTCCAACTGCGGCGACCCGAGCAGTTCGATCAGCTCGCGAATGCGAGCCAACGTCGGCGCGCCACGCTGGCGACCCGATTGGAAACCGACGCCGGTCTCGAGGTTCACGTGGCCGTCGAGCCACGTCAGCGCCGCGTCGAGATTCACGATGGCGTCGGGGCCAACGTGACCGCGACGCTCAACGCGTCCCCGACGGTCGTCGACAGGTCGGTGATGACGCCGGCATTCCGGACATCCGAGACCGCGCCGGACAGCGCGCCGAGCCGCGCCGTCGTGTCGACGACAACGACCGAACTCGCTTCGGTGCGCATCGAGACCTTCGCTTCTGATTTCGCCTTGCGCACGGCGCCGAGCACGTCGGCCGCGACCACGAAGACCAGCGGCTCGCCGTCGGTCACGAGTTCTCCGGTGGTAGGCCACGCGGCGCGGTGGATCGATCCCTCCTGCCACCATGACCAGACCTCTTCGGTCACGTAGACGAGGAACGGTGCGAACAGCCGTTGCAGCACCGACAACGCGATCCCGAGGGCGCCCCGTGCCGACTGCGCGTCGAGATCGTCCGCGTCCGCATACGCACGGTGCTTCACCAACTCGACGTAATCGTCGCAGAAGTCCCAGAAGAACCGCTCGGCGCGTTCCAGCGCCCGGGCGTAGTCGTACGCCGCGAAGGCCTGGGTGCACTCCCCCACGGTCGCGGCGAGCGCGGTGAGCATCGACCGATCGATCGGCGCGGTGATCGCGCCCGCCGGCGCGTCGCCCATCACGCCGAGCACGAACTTGGAGACGTTGAGCAGCTTGATGGAAAGCCGGCGACCGACTTTCATCTGCCCTTCGTCGACTGCGGTATCGGTACCCGGCCGGCCCGAGGCGGCCCAGTACCGGATGGCGTCGGACCCGTGCTTCTCCAGGAGTGGCATCGGCGTCACGACGTTGCCCTTGCTCTTCGACATCTTCTTGCGGTCCGGATCGAGGACCCAGCCGTTGATCGCCGTGTCGCGCCACGGCAAGGTGCCGTGTTCGAAGTGGGCACGGACGATCGTGTCGAACAGCCAGGTCCGAATGATCTCAGGGCCCTGCGGCCGCAGATCCATGGGGAAAGTCCGGGAAAACAGGTCGTCGTCGTCGCCCCAGCCCGTCGCGATCTGAGGGGTGAGCGAGGACGTCGCCCAGGTGTCCATGACGTCGGGGTCGGCCATGAAACCACCCGCTCGGCCGCGTTGATCGGCGGTGTAGTTCGCCGGGAGATCGCTCGCGGGGTCGATCGGGAGGTCCGATTCCGGCGGCAGCAGCGGCGCATCCCATCGGGGCTCGCCCTGCGCGTCGAGTGGATACCAGACCGGGATCGGCACGCCGAAGAACCGCTGACGGCTCACGAGCCAATCGGTGTTGAGGCCGTCCACCCACGAGTCGTACCGCTGACGCATGTGCCGGGGATGCCACTGAAGCTCCGCGCCGCGAGCGAGGAAGGTGTCGCGCAGTTCCGGATCGCGACCGCCGTTGCGGAAGTACCACTGGCGCGAGGTCACGATCTCGAGCGGACGAGAGCCACGTTCGTAGAACTTCACGGGGTGAGAAATCGGCTTGGGCTCACCGGCGAGCTCGCCCGATTCCACCAGCAGCTCGACGATCCGCTTCCGGGCCTGCTTGACCGTCTTGCCCGCGAGTTCTGCGTAGCGACCCGACGCCGCACCGTCGACGTCACTCCCCCACTCCGGGTCGTCGGCGAGGAGGCGCCCGTCGCGACCCAGGATGTTGCGGAGCGGGAGTTGGAGTTCGCGCCACCACACGACGTCGGAAGTGTCGCCGAACGTACAGATCATCGCGATACCGGAACCCTTGTCGGGATCGGCGAGCGCATGGGCGACGACGGGAACCGAGACTCCGAACAACGGCGTGCGGACCTGCTCACCGAAACGACCGCGGAACCGCTCGTCGTCGGGGTGAGCCACCAGCGCGACACAAGCCGGCAGCAGTTCCGGTCGAGTGGTCTCGATGACGATGTCGGCACCGCCGTCGACACCGTGAAACGTCAGGGCGTGATACGCACCGGGCGTGTCGCGGTCCTCGAGTTCGGCCTGCGCCACGGCCGTGCGGTCATCGACGTCCCACAGCGTCGGCGCCTCCGCCGAATACGCCTCGTCCCGCCCGAGCATGCGGAGAAAGGCCCGCTGCGATGCCCGCCGCGATGCGGTACCGATCGTGGTGTAGGTCATCGACCAGTCGACCGACAGACCGAGTTGCCGCCACAACTCTTCGAACTTCTTCTCGTCTTCGACGACCAGCTGGTCACACAACTCGACGAAGCTCTGCCGGGCGATCGGGATCTCCCGGTCGCCGGGCTTCTCCGGCGGCGCGAAGTCAGGGTCGACCGGCAGCGTGGGATCGCAGCGGACCCCGAAGTAGTTCTGGACCCGCCGCTCGGTCGCCAGGCCGTTGTCGTCCCAGCCCATCGGATAGAAGAGCTCCAGCCCGAGCATCCGGCGTTGCCGGGCGATCGTGTCGGTCTGGGCGTAGCCGAAGACCGAGCCCATGTGGAGCGACCCGCTCACCGTGGGCGGGGGCGTGTCGATCGCAAAGATCTCGTCTCGGGTCTTGCTGCGATCGAACGCGTAAATGCGGTCCGCCTCCCACTGCGGCCCCCACTTCTGCTCCAACCCATCAAGCGACGGCTTCTCGGGAGATTGTGGTGACATCGTCCGATACTACGAAGTCACGGGTCGCCCACCGTGAGTCGAGTCCGGGAGCCGAACCGAAGGCGAGGATCAGTGGCGCATCGACGTGTCGCACCCTCAGTCGGTCACGCGACGGAACTCGCTTGGCTGCGCCACCCGAGCCGGGGCCCGAGCGGCCTGCGACGAAGTCGCAAGAGCGGGAAAAGGGTTACGCGCTCTTCAGCTCGGACTCGTCGGTGGTGACGAGGGTCGGGTGGACCTTGTCCATGACCACGGCCCGGTCGACGATGCACTGCTTCACATCGCCGCGGCTCGGCAGGTCGTACATGACCTCGAGGAGCACTTCTTCGAGAATGGCCCGCAGTCCGCGGGCACCGGTCCCGCGGTCCAACGCAAGGTCCGCGACCGCTTCGAGTGCATCGTCGGTGAAATGCAGATCCACGTCATCGAACTGGAAGAACTTCTGGTACTGCTTCAGCAGCGCGTTCTTCGGGGTCATGAGGATTTCCATGAGCGCGGTGCGGTCGAGGTTCTCCACCGCACCGATGACCGGCAGACGGCCGACGAACTCCGGGATCAGCCCGAACTTCAGGAGGTCCTCGGGGAGAATCCCGCCGAGCATGCTCTTGGCTGCGCGTTCGGCCTTCCCGAAGACCTCGCCGCGGAACCCGACACCTTGGCTGCCGTTGCGACGCTCGATGATCTGATCCACACCCGCAAAGGCGCCACCACAGATGAACAGGATGTTCGTGGTGTCGATCTGGATGAACTCCTGGTGGGGATGCTTCCGCCCACCTTGGGGAGGCACTGCGGCCGTGGTCCCTTCGAGGATCTTCAACAGCGCTTGCTGGACACCCTCACCCGACACATCGCGCGTGATCGACGGGTTCTCGGCCTTGCGGGCGATCTTGTCGATCTCGTCGATGTAGATGATCCCGGTCTCGGCTTTCTTGACGTCGTAGTCGGCCGCCTGGATCAGTTTGAGGAGGATGTTCTCGACGTCTTCTCCGACATATCCCGCCTCGGTGAGCGCAGTCGCGTCGGCAATGGCGAAAGGAACCTTCAGCAACCGGGCGAGCGTCTGTGCGAGCAACGTCTTGCCACAGCCGGTCGGGCCGATGAGCAGGATGTTGGACTTCGCCAGCTCGATGTCGGGGTCGCCGTAGGCGCTGACCTGCACCCGCTTGTAGTGGTTGTAGACCGCGACCGAGAGGATCCGCTTGGCGTAGTCCTGACCGATGATGTAGTCGTTCAGGAACTCGTAGATCTCTTTGGGCTTGGGAAGCTCGTCGAAGCGCAGCTCGGAGGTCTCGTT
>JAENVU010000079.1 GCA_016650415.1 Acidimicrobiia bacterium | reverse complement strand
CGCAAGGAGAAGATCGACGCCGGCGCGTTCGTGTACTTCACGTTCCTGCGGCCGTTTGCGCTGGCGGCCGGGATTGTGGACGACCTCGACTGGACGGTGCCGCGAGACAGTCTGGATCTCTACGACGCCCTGTCGCTGTTCGACGGCGCGCCCGATGCCGCGCCGTACGACCCCTCAGTGCCGTACTACGCGTTGATCGAGTGATCTACCGACTGACGTTCGCGTCCGAGCACTCGATCGCAGGCCGGATCGAGTTGGCGATCCCGGCGACGGGACCGGCTCGCTACGAAGCGGTGTTCTCGGGCCCCGACGTCGGCACCGGATTCCTGGTGGTGCGCGACCACGAGGTCCCGCGTCCGCGCGGCACCGTCATCGAACTGCGCGCGGATGGGCTCTGGACCGAGTGGACCTGTGAGACGCGCGAGGAGCATTGGTCGTTCGGGCTCGAGGCGTTCGGCCTCCGCGTCGAAGATCCCGGGGCCGAGATCGGTGACCGCGTCCCCGTGGGGTACGACCTCGAATGGGAGACCCCCGACCACGTGCACGGTGAGGTGCTGATCGGCCGGGATCACCTCAGCGTGGCGGCCGTCGGTTCATTCGTCGTCGCCGACTAGAAGTCGACGGCGGAGAGGTCTTCCAGCCACTTGGCGGCGCGGCTGACGGCCTCGGCCCACCGGGAACGGTCGGTGGGCGCGCCCGGTTCGTACCGGGCGATGGGCGCCCACGTCTCGGCCAGGGACTCGACGCTCGGCCACATCCCGACGGCCAGGCCGGCCATGAATCCGGCGCCCAGCGTGGTGGCCTCGTTGACCGGCGAGATCTCGACCGGTTTCTGCGTCGCGTTGGCGACGGCTTGCACGAACGTCGGGTTCCGTGACATCCCGCCGTCGACCCGCAGGACGTCGATCGTCATCCGTGCGTCGGTCTCGGCCGACTCCACGAGATCCGCACCGCGCTCGGCGATGCCCTCGAGCACCGCGCGCACGATCTGGGGTCGGCCACTGCCGCGGGTGAGCCCGAGCAGGGTGCCCCGTGCGCCGTAGTCCCATTGCGGAGTGCCCAGGCCCATCAGGGCGGGGACGTACATCACGCCGCCGCTGTCGTCACACTGCTGCGCGACCTCGTGGCTGGCCTCGGAGCTGGGCAGGATCCCGAGGTCGTCGCGCAACCACTCGACGTTGGTCCCGGCGCTCAACATGATCGCTTCCAGACCCCACGTGTCGATGCCGCCCCTCCGCATCGTGATGATCGGGAAGGTGCCGCCGCCACCTCGCGTGTCGAAGCCGGGTCGTTCCGGTCCGACGACGAGATCGAGCATCCCACCGGTGCCGAACGTGATCTTGGCCGGGCCGGGAAGGACGCACCCCTGGCCGACGAGCGACGCTTGTTGATCACCGATGAGCGCGGCGATCGGGGGTGATCCCGGCAGCGCAGTCGCGGTGCCGATGATGCCGGTCGTGTCCACGACCGTGGGCAGCATGCGCTCCGGGATGCGCAAGGCTTCGAGCGCGCCCTGGTGCCAGCCCGAGCCGTCGGCGTTGAGGATCGTGGTGACCGCGGCGTTGCTCGCATCGATGACGTGCAGGGCGCCTTGGGAGAGGTTCCACGCAATCCAGGAGTCGACGGTGCCGAAGCACAGATCACGGGATCGATCCGGATCGACGGTGTCGAGGATGTTCTCGATCTTGGTGGCCGACGCGTTGGGAGCGAAGCGGAACCCGTTTGCCCGATGGATCAGACAGTTGATGATGGTCCGCAGGTCCTGCCAACCCTGCGCGGGTCCGACCGGCTCACCCGTCGCGCGATCCCACACCACGGTGGAGCCGCGCTGGTTGGTGATTCCCACGGCGGCGACCGGCCGGCCGTGAAGCGCGAGTGCCGCCTCGGCCGCCTCCTGCACGGTGCGGGCCATGGCCAGCGCGTCGAACTCGACGGTGCCGGGCGCGGGTGAGTCGGGAAGGAAGACTCGCTGTTGTTCGTGGTGCACCGTCGCGTCGGCGTGGACGATCGCGGCGCGGACCGACGACGTTCCGATGTCGCAGACGAGTACTTCCATCAGTCCGGCCATTCCTCGCCGCTGGCCCACGGATCGGGGAGTCCGAGCTTGCCGGGGTTGAGGATGCCGTGCGGATCCAGCGCCTGTTTGACGGCGACGAGCACGTCGAGGGCCGGTCCCAGTGCATCGCGGACGAACCGGGACCGGTTGAGCCCCACACCGTGGTGATGGCTCAAGGCGCCGCCGCGATCGAGGACGGCGCGGGTTCCGGCCTCCCACGCATCCCGGTAGTACTGCTCGCGTTCTTCCCGCGGTGGCTGGCCCGCGAACGTGAAGTAGAGGCACGCGCCATCGGGGTAGGAGTGACTTTGGTGCGCGCTGGCGGCCAGCGTGCCGGGCACGCTCCGGATCGCGGCCGTCACCGCGTCGTAGATCTCGACGCAGCGGGTCCACGGCGCCGCGATCTCCATCGTGTCGACCACGTAGTCGCGACTGATCAGGGCCTGGAGCGCGCTGGTGTCGTTCCGATGACCGAGCCATTGCTCCACGAACGCGACGTCGGCCAACTCGGCGTCCTTGCACTCCTCCGCGATGACGCTCATCGTCGCGTCGACGATCGCGGGGTCACCTTCGTCGAGGACCAGCAGGAGGTGATCGTCGGGCCCGGTCTTGTACGTGCGGTCCGACTCGATGTTGTCGTACAGGCGCAGGACCGCAGGGTGGGCATCGCGTTGCACGATCCGGCGGCACGCGTCGTTCGCCTCGGCGAAGGAACGGAATGCGTACGCGGCCCGGCGTTCCGCGGCCGGGAGCGAATGGAGTTTGAGGCGGGCTCCGGTGATGATGCCGAGGGTGCCTTCGGAACCGACGAACAGTTGGTTGAGGTCGGGGCCGACCGCGGCGCGAGGTGCGCCGCCAGTGGTGATCTGCCGGCCGTCGGCGAGGACGATGTCGAGGCCCACGACGATGTCTTCGATCTTCCCGTACCGGGTGCTCATCTGCCCCGCACCCCGACACGCGAGCCAGCCGCCGACGGTCGAGAGCGCCATCGACTGCGGCCAGTGCCCCACGGTCACACGGTGCTCGGTCTGGAGGGTGTCCTCGAGCCAGGTTCCGAAGGTTCCGGGCAGGACGTCGAGCACCATCGACTCGCGGTCGACGCTCACGATTCCGCTCATCGCGGTGAGGTCGAGGACGACCCCGCCGTGGATCGGCACGCTCGCCCCGCACACGCCGCTGCGCCCCGCCGCGGGGGTCACCGGAACGTTGGCCGCATGACACGCCGCCATCACCGCACTGACCTGATCGGCGTCGGCCGGCCGGACGACGGCCGCGGCTCGGGCGGGGGTCGCGCCGTCGACGGCCCAGATCATGGCCAACGGCCACCAGTCGCGGCCCGCCTCGGCAGTGACCTCGTTGCTCACGAGCACCTCGGCGCCGGTGGCGGCCAGGTCGGCGAGGAGTGCTGCGGGGAGCGGTACGCGGGTCCCGCCGAGCCGTTCGGTGACCTCGGCGGCGGTCGCGCCGAAGGGGATGGGGACGGTGGGGGCTCCGGAGTTAGTCACGGCCGGGCAGGTTACGCGCCCCATGACTCCCGTGCGTTTGGCGTGTAACGGCCGTCAGAGGGGCGCAGGACGCCAAACGCCGGGGAGGAGGTGGATCTCAGGCGCCGAGGCCGTCGAGTGCGGTCTCGGGGAGACCGGCCGACGTGCGCTCGTGCTCGATCGACGCCCGGTACGCGTCCACCTCGGCGGTGATACGGGCCTCGTCCCAGCCCAGCTCGGCGCCGATCAGTCGAGCGACGCTCTCCGCGGCCGCGGCCGACGCATCACGCGCGAGGAGACGGGCCCGGGTGCGGCGGGAGAGCACGTCGTCGAGGGTCGTGGCCATCTCCTCCCGTACCGCGTAGATGGCCTCGGCGCGGAGATAGGGGAGGCCGGGGACGAGCGGGGTCGCGAGATCAGGGTCCGAATCGGCAAGGGTCAGGATGTCGGCGGCGAGGCTGCCGTAGCGCCGGGCGAGGTGTTCGTCGTCAGGTGCGGGGCCGGTCGCGCCGAGGAGCGCCAGACGCTTGGTCCGGCAGGCGGCCTTCGTGCCGACTGCCTTCACGACCGCATCGGTGGTGTCCTGCGCCATCTTCCGGTAGGTGGTGAGCTTGCCGCCGGTGACGGTGATCACTCCGCCCGTCGAGCTCGTCACCTTGTGGCGGCGCGAGAGGTCGGCGGTCTTCTGACCCACGGTGCCGCCGGTGACCAACGGCCGGAGCCCGGCCCAGGTGCCGACGACATCGTCGACGGTGAGCGGTTCGGCCATGGCCATGTTCATCGCATCGAGGAGGTACTGCACATCCTCGGGCGTGCATTGCGGATCATCGATCGGTCCGTCGTAATCGGTGTCGGTGGTGCCGATGTAGGTGTAGTCGCCCCACGGCACGACAAAGATCGAGCGACGATCCTTGGCCACGGGAACGATGGCGGCGATGTCGTTCCGTACCTTCTGCCAGGGCACGGTGATGTGGATGCCCTTGGCCGGGCGGATGGAGTGAGGGTGGGTGCCCTCGTCCATCTCGCGCACATCGTCGGAGAACACGCCCGCCGCGTTGACCACTACCCGCGCGTCGATCTCGAAGGTCCGACCGTCGGCGCTGACGGTCGCGCCGGTGACGCGACCATCGGCGCCCTTGCGCAGGCCGGTCGCCGCTGCGTGGTTGGCGAGCACGGCTCCGTAACTGGCCGCGGTGCGCGCGAGGGTCAGGGTGTACCGGGCGTCGTCGGTCTGGGCGTCGTAGTACAGGTAGGCGGCCGCGACATTCGGCGCGCGCAACGTGGGCATGTGCGCCAGGGCGGCTTCCTTGTCGATCCGCTGATGGAGCTTCCCGATCCGGGCGCCACCGGTGATGTCGTACAGCCACATCGCGGTCCCGAGGGCCCGGGCGATCTTCGGGTTGATGAGACCGTCCTTGCTCAGGACCGGGATCAAGAACGGGAGGATCCGCACGAGGTGAGGTGCGTTCTTGAGCGCCCGCTGCCGCTCGTGCAACGCGTCGTAGACGAGACGGAACTCCTTCTGCTGGAGGTAGCGCAGCCCGCCGTGGACGAGCTTGGAGGACTTCGAGGAGGTGCCGCTCGCGAAGTCGTCCCGCTCGACGAGCGCAACCCGCAACCCGCGACTCGCCGCGTCCAACGCCACCCCACAGCCGGTGATGCCGCCACCTACGACGAGCACGTCGAACTCTTCGTGCGCCAACCGGTCCAGCGCCGCGGCGCGATCGAACGAAACCATCGGCGCAGGTTACCGGCCGACCCGCGCGGCGCTCCGGTTGGAAATCGGAGCCACCTCAGCCGTCCGGTACCAACGCGGCTCGTGATTCGACGACGGGGTAGTCGGAGGTCGCGGTCCGGACAACCGGCTCGAGGTCCTGCCAGG
>JAENVU010000078.1 GCA_016650415.1 Acidimicrobiia bacterium | reverse complement strand
CTGATCAGGCACCGATTGTCCTCGTGGCGAATCTCGACTGGATCTTCGATCGTCACGATATGTGCGTCACGGGTCGCATTGATGTGATCGATCATGGCTGCGAGCGTGGTCGTCTTTCCGGAACCGGTGGCTCCGGTCACCAGAATCAGGCCATCGTTCTCGTCGGCGAGCCGCTGGGCGATCGGTGGAATGCCGAGTTCGGACAGAGACGGGACCTTGGGCAGGATGTATCGAATCGCCAGTGCGATCGTGCCCTGCTGCCGGTAGACGTTGACCCGGAATCGGCCGACGCCGGCGGCGTCGTAGGCGAAGTCGACCTCACCCTTCGTCGCAAAGGCCTCGCGGCGCCAGGCCGGCATGACCGTCTCGGCGAAGGCCGCGACATCCTCCATGCTCATCGCCGGGACCGCGAGCACCTCGAGTTGCCCGTCGACGCGCACCGTCGGCGGTCGACCTTCTTTGAGATGCAGGTCCGACGCACCCATTCCGATGGTGCGGGCCAGCAGTTCGTTGACTTCCACCAGTTCTCCTCTCGGTCAGGCCACGACCCGGAAGACTTCTTCCAAGCTCGTGAGCCCTGCCGCAACCTTGCGAAGCCCGTCGCCCCGCAGAGGAACCATCCCCTGCATGACCGCGGTCTTCTTGACATCTTCGGTCGATCGGTGCTCGATAATGAGGCGTTCCACCTCTTCGGTGATGGTCATCACCTCGTGAAGGGCGAATCGACCCTTGTATCCGGTCTTTCCGCAGTGTCCGCACCCCACCGGCCGGTTGAGGGTGGGCCATTCGGGCGTGGAATCCATCGGCCAACCGGCTTCGACCAGTTCCGCTTCGCTCGGCTGGTAGGCCTCGGCGCAGTGAGGGCAGAGGCGCCGCGCGAGCCGCTGGGCGAGGACACAGGTCAGCGCACTCGTGACGAGGAACGGCTCGACTCCCATCTCCACGAGCCGTTGCGGCGTCGACGCCGCGTCGTTGGTGTGCAGAGTCGTCAACACGAGGTGACCGGTGAGCGCGGCCTCGATGGCGATGGTCGCGGTTTCCTGGTCGCGAATCTCACCCACCAGCACGATGTCGGGGTCACAGCGAAGAATGGACCGAAGGGCGGCCGCGAAACTCAAACCCGCCTTCGAGTGGATCTGGACCTGGTTGATACCGGCGAGCCGATATTCGACCGGATCCTCGACGGTGATGATGTTGCGATCGACTTGGTTGAGAATGTTGAGCGTCGCGTAGAGCGTCGTCGATTTCCCGGACCCGGTCGGACCCGTCACCATGATGGTGCCGTACGGCTTCTTGTAGGACGCTTCGTACCGAGACAAGACGTCCGGGAGGAACCCCTGATCGTCGAGGGTCAGGAGGGCCTGGCTCTTGTCGAGGATTCGCATGACGACCTTCTCGCCGTACACGGTCGGCAGGGTGGCGACCCGGAGATCCACCGCCTGACCACCGACTCGAGCCGAGATGCGGCCGTCTTGGGGAATTCGTCGCTCGGCGATGTTGATTTCGGCCATGACCTTGAGGCGGCTGATCACACCGGCCTGGATCGCTTTCGGCGAATGCATCGCTTCGTGCAGCACGCCATCTATTCGGAACCGGATCCGGAGGTCGGTCTCGGTCGGCTCGACGTGAATGTCCGACGCGCGGTCCGCGACGGCCTGGGTGATGACGAGATTCACGAACTTCACGATCGGGGCATCCTCGATCAGTTCGTCGATCCGGGAGTTGTCGGCCGGCGCGCCGAGCTCGGTGGCAGCCTCTTGGGCCATCGTGTCGACTTCGCCGTCGAGTCGATGCACCTTGTCGATGAGTTGCTGCACCTGGCTCGGTGGCGAGACGACCGTGACGACTTCGGCACCGGTCATCGCCCGGATGTCGTCCGACGCGAAGACGTTGGACGGATCGGCCATCGTGACGACGAGCCGATGTTGCTCATCCCATTGGATCGGGATCGCTTGGTAGCGGCGGACGAGCGACTCGGGCACCAGCGTCGCGACCGATGGATCGATCGTGATGTCGTCGAGATCGACGAAGCCGAGGCCGACCTGGTTCGCCAGCGTTCGCACCAAGTCGGATTCGGTGATGCGGCCGTGGTCGATCAGGATGCGGCTGATGGGCTTGCCGTTCGACTCACTCGCCGCGAGGGCCGCGTCGAGATCGGCCTGAGTGATCAGGCCCTGCCGAAGCAGCAAGGTGCCGAGTTGGGCACCGTTCGACACGCGACCTCCTCCACCACGCTCTCGCCGAGTCGCGAGATTTCTGGGTATCGGCACCCGATCAGCCTCGCTGAAGGGTCAGTCGTCCTGCAGACCCGAGAACATCCGGAGCAGTTCGCTGCGATCCACCACGATCTCGGACCGCTCCACGACCGGTGCTTCGGCGACGCTCGGCTCGGGGACCGGACCTGCCAGATCCGGCGCGGGCGGCGGCGGAGCGGGCGGCGCCGGAGCGGTCGAACTCCCGAGCCCGGCCCGCGCCGCGAGGTCGGCTCGCTCGCGTACCCGCTCGTCGTCACTGTCCGGTGCGGGGGCGGTCGTTGCCGCGACGGGAGCTGCGGGCGCCTCGACCGGGAGTGGAGGGGTCAGGGCCGAGTCCGGTTCGGTGCGGACGTCTGTTCCCCAGTCGGTCACGTCGAGCACGTCGCCGACATCGCCGGCGCTCGCAGGGTTCGCGGCCCGTTCGGCGTCGGCTCGAGCCGAGGACAGCGCGCGTTCCGCGCCGACCACCACGCGGACGGCGCCGGCCAACACGAGAGACCGGACTTCCGGGCCGACCACGATCAAGCTGGCGTCGGCACCGCGGGCCAGTTCGCGAATCGTTCGTTGCCCGTCGACGAGTTCGAGGACCCGAAACCCGATCCGACTGAGCGTGATCGATTCATCGGTCAGCGTTCCGGTCCGTTCGAGGATCGAATCGAAGCTCTCGACCGCCGTCATGATGGCGGGCCATTCCCGGGCGATGGACGTCGACCGCGCCAAGACCGGCCCGACGGGCAGGGTCAGCGGGGCCGGCCAAGGCGGGGTCAGGTCGGCGCGGAACTCGAACTCCGCGTCGCGGCTCCGCAGGAGGGACACGCAGACCTCGAGCAGGCGAATCTCCAAGCCGGCGGCGTCGTCAACCGGGCCGGAGAGATCCGAGACCTCTCCCCCACAGAGATCGCCGCCCGCGAAGTACAACGTGCCGTCGACTTCCCGGCCGCGTACGACCAGGGAACCGCTCGCGGCCGACCGCTCGACGAGTCCGAGGACCTCGGCGAGAGGAAAGACTGAGAATGTCCCGGATAACACTGAACGGCCTCCACGGTGTGTCCGTGAAGGTGTCGGCAGTCACGGGACAGTTATTGAGCGCTCCGCGCGGCATCGCGCATCGCCTCGAGCGGTGCCGAGACCCCGGTCCAGAGCTCGAACGCCAGCGCCGCCTGATGAACGAGCATCCCCAGCCCACCGATGGCTTTCGCCCCACATTCCATGGCTTCGCGCAAGAAGTTCGTTTCGAGCGGGTGGTAGACGAGGTCGACGATCCACTGCCCCGCCAGGGGCGGAAGCGGGACCGTCGGATCGTCGCCCATACCGATGGGCGTCGCATTCACCACGATCTCGGCGTCGCCGGCCGCCCCGGACGGCCAGGGTCGGGGCTCGACCCCCGGAATCGCCGCCGCGACCTCGCGCGCCGCCTCCGGGCGTCGGGACGCAACCGCGACCTCGGCGCCGACCCGGACCAGAGCTTCGGCGACGGCCCGAGCCGCCCCACCGGCGCCGAGCACCAACACCGATCGACCCGCCGGGTCCAGGCCCTCGTCGGCGAGTGCCCGGAGGAATCCCTCCCCGTCGGTCGACGCACCGAAACACGATCCGTCGTCGCGTACGACGACCGTATTCACCGAACCCAATGCCCGCGCGACCGGCGTGAGTTCGTCACAGGCTCGGGCGGCGTCGGCCTTGTGCGGCATCGTCACGTTGACCCCGGTGAGTCCGAGGACCGGCAACGCGCGGATCGCCTCGGCACCGCGGCCCGGCGGCACCTCGAGCGCCACGTAGACCCAATCCAACTGTGCCGCGGCGAAGGCGGCGTTGTGGATGACCGGCGAGCGCGAGTGGCGGACGGGCGCACCGATCACGGCCACGAGGCGCGTGTGGCCGGTGATCACTTCAAGACCCCCCGTCGACGGGCGTCGGCGATGTTCGCCTCGTGTTCGGCCAGCGTGACCGCGAATGCGTGACGACCACTCGCGTCCGTCAGTACGTAGTACTTGAACGGCGCGTCGGCGGGATGCAACGCGGCGAACAGCGCGGCTCGGGTCACCGTCGAAATCGGTGTCGGTGGCAGCCCGGCCACCCGATACGTGTTGTACGGCGACTCGCGGGCGAAGTCCGCGTTCGTCAACGGCTCGGTGCCGCCTCCGCGGGCGTAGAGCACCGTCGCGTCGATCTGCAACATCATCGAATCGCGCAACCGATTCGCGATCACGGCACTGATGAGGGGACGGTCATCGGCCACGCCCGCCTCGCGCTGGATCAAGGACGCGATGATCACCGCCCGGTACGGATCCGGCGCCGTCGCCAACCCGACCTCGTCGGCGTGTCGATCGAAACTGCCCACGATGGTGCGCAAGATGTCGAGCTCGTCCTCGTGATCTTCGACGAGATAGGTGTCGGGCCAGGTCAGGCCCTCGAGCGACTGACCCGTCGCCGGTTGGAACTTCGAGCGCACGGTGCCGCCGTCGACCGCCTCGCGGAACCGCTCCGCCGACCGGCCCGGCAACGCGCCCACGCGCGTCGTGATCTCGGCCAGGGTGAGGCCCGGCGGCAACGCGAGCTTTTCGTAGTGCTGCTGGGGCCCCCGTTCGAGTGCCGCGATCGCATCCCGTGCGCCGAGGTCCTTGTGCATTCGGTAGCTGCCGGCCTGGAACGACGACGACCCGGTGATGCGCGAGTACAGGCGGAACGCCAACGCCGAGCCGATCACCCCACGCGATTCGAGCCGATCGGCAATACCGCTCACGCCGACACCGCTCGGAACCACCACCGTCACGGCCGGACCCGGATCCCCGGGTGGGCTCACCTGGTACCAGAACCATCCGATCGCGACCAGGAACGGCAACGCGAGCAGGAACAAGACCAGCACGACGCGCCACCCGCGTCGGGGGCGGCGGGAACGGCGGGATCGCCGGGATTGCTCGTCGTCGGTCATGCGCGCGATGCCAGGTAGGACTGCAGGATGACCGCGGCGGCGACCTGATCGATCTTGCGGCGGCGTTCGCCGCGCTTGGCTCCGGCGCCGACCATGGATCGTTCGGCGATCACGGTCGTCAATCGCTCGTCGACCAGCGCGAACTCGATCCCGGATTCCATCGCTTCCAGCGCCAGGACCTCGGCTCGGGCAGCCTTGGCCGCGGGCCCCAGTCGTCCGGACATCTCCCGGGGCAGACCGACCACCACGGTCCGGGCTTCGTGTTCGACGGCCATGGCCACGATCGCCCGCCGGTCACGCTCGGCGTCGCCGCTGCGCTCGATGGTGGCGAGTGGACTGGCGATGACCCCACCCGGGTCGGACAGCGCGATCCCGATACGCCGACTACCGAGATCCACCCCGAGAATGCGGCCCATCCGGGTCACCCTACGGCGTCGGCCACCTGGCGCCGGGCCACCTCGAGGGCTTCGTCGATCGCGGCGATGTTCGGGCCGCCACCGACCACGAGTTCGGCGTTCTTGGCCGTCCCCCCACCGAGGAGCCGCGCGACCGGAGCCGCGAGGTCCGCGGCCGACACACCGGCCGCCACCCGGTCGGCCGCCACGGCCGCGACCACGCCGGCTTTGCCGTCGTTCACGCCGATCAACATGACCACACCCTGCGATCCCAACGCATCCCGAAGTGCGATACCGAGTTGGCGCAGATCGTCCGGCGCGAGTCCATCACGTCGAGCCACGACCGTCCCGTTCTCCGCGGCCGCGGCGAGTTCCAGCGCGGCTCCCGCCGCCTCTCGTCGCCGCGCCGCCGTGAGTTCGTCGCCCATCGACTTCACCTGGGCGAGCAACTTCTCGATTCGGCCCGAGAGGTCGGCCGGCGCGACGTTGAGCATCCCGGCCAGGTCACGCAGTTGCTGTTCCTCATCGCCGATCCGAGCGAGGGCGGCCTCGCCGGTCACGGCTTCGATCCGGCGCAGGTTCGATCCGATAGAACCCTCGCTCACGATCTTGATCGGACCGATGAAGCCCAACGCGTGCACGTGCGTGCCGCCGCAGAGTTCGGTCGAACTCGGCCCGGCTTCGAGCACCCGCACGATGTCGCCGTACTTGTCGCCGAAGAATGCGATCGCACCGATGCTCTCCGCGTGCGCTTTGGTGGTCTCGTAGTGGCGGACGGGCGAATCCGCGATGACGGCGCGGTTCGCCAAAGCCTCGATCGTGACGAGATCGCCGGCATCGACGGCTTGGTGATGCGAGAAGTCGAATCGGAGGCGCTGATCGTCGACATGCGACCCGGCCTGCTTGACGTGGTCGCCCAGGACCGTGCGGAGCGCGGCGTGGAGCAGGTGCGTGGCCGTGTGGTTCCGGCGGATCGCGTCACGCCGCTCAGCGTCGATGGCCAGCGTGACCGTCTCGCCCTCGGCCAGTGCACCGTCGGTGATCTCCACGCGATGCACGGTGAGCCGGGCGGGAATGGCGTACTGGGTGTCCCGCACCCGGGCGACGAGTCCGGACTCGGACGTCATCCGGCCGGAGTCGCCGACCTGGCCACCGGACTCCGCGTAGAACGGTGTCCGGTCGGTGATCACATCCACCGGACCCGAAGTCGCGTCGGCCCGACCGATCCGCTCGCCGCCTGCGATCAAGCCGAGGATCGTCGCATCCTCGGTCGTGTACTCCTGCCGACCGGTGAAGTCGGTGTCGCCGTGCTCGTCGAGGAGTTCGCGGTACAGCTCGACCGGCGCACTCGCCGCGCCACCGGCCGCCTTGTGTGCCTCGCGGGCCCGGGTGCGCTGCTCGCTCATCTGCGCGTTGAACCCTTCGATGTCGAGATCGCGACCGGCCTCGGCGGCGATCTCCCGGGTCAAGTCGACGGGAAACCCCAACGTGTCGTGCAGGAAGAACGCACGCTCGCCCGAGACATCACCCGCGGCGAGGATCTCGGCCAGCATGTCCTCACCGCGCTGGAGGGTCGCGAGGAACCGTTCCTCCTCGCGGCGCACGATCGTGCGGACCAGGTCATGACGCACCACCAGGTCGGGGTAGGCCGCCCCCATCGTCGCGACCGTCGCGTCGACGAGTGTCGGCGTCACCAGCTGTCGAGCGCCGAGTCGGTACGCGTGCCGGACCGCTCGCCGGATGATGCGCCGCAGGACGTAGCCCCGGGTCTCGTTGCTCGGGACGACGCCGTCGGCCACGAGGAAGGTCATGGTCCGGGCATGCTCGGCGAGGATCCGCAGCGAGACGTCGTCTTCGGTTCCGGGGAAGCCCCCGTAGGTCGCGCCGGTGACTGCCTCGGCGGCGGCGATGAGCGGCTGGAAGATGTCGATGTCCCAGATCGTCCGCGCGCCCTGGAGGACGGCCAGGTTCCGTTCGAGACCGGCACCGGTGTCGACGCTCGGTGCGGGCAGCGGCACGAGCGACCCGTCGGGCTGGGCGTCGTACTGCATGAACACGAGGTTCCAGATCTCGACGAAGCGATCGGCGCTGGCCGCCGGCCCGCCGTCGGGACCGAACTCGGGCCCGAGATCCCAGAAGATCTCCGAGCTCGGGCCGCACGGGCCGGTGTCGCCCATCCGCCAGAAGTTGTCCTCACCGAGGCGCTGGATCCGCGCCGCCGGAAACCCGATCGAGTCTCGCCAGATGGTCTCGGCTTCGTCGTCGGATTCGTGCACGGTGACCCAGAGTCGCTCCGGGTCCAGCTCGAGGACGTCGATGTAGAACTCCCACGCGAACCGGATCGCGTCGGCCTTGAAGTAGTCACCGAAACTGAAGTTGCCCAACATCTCGAAGAACGACATGTGGCGGTTGGTGCGGCCGATGTCGTCGAGGTCGTTGTGCTTGCCGCCGGCCCGGACGCACTTCTGGCTGGACGTGGCCCGCGGATACGGTGCCGGTTCGGTCCCGTTGAAGTAGGACACGAAGGGCAACATCCCGGCGATCGTGAACAACACGCCGGAGTCGTGCGGGATCAAGCTGGCGCTGGGGACCACCGTGTGGCCCCGGGCCGCGAAATAGTCGAGAAAGGCGCGGCGAAGCTCGTCAGCGGTCATGGGAACCATGGGCGAGCAGGCTACTGAACCCGCGCGCCGGGAGGATTCATCAGGGCTTGAGACCGGCTCGCAGTTCCATCTCGCGCCGACGCATCGCCGCCCGGCCCTCGACGGCGGCCGCCTTGACGGTCTCGACCCGATCGCTGACCCGCTCGGTCAGTCCTTCGGGGGTATAGCGACGGGCGGCGGCGCGCACCTTGCGGGTCGTGTACCACGAGGACCCCAAACCCGCGCTGTACCCCACCGTCAACCAGAACACCCGCTTCGGAATCATCGGGCCGCCCGCCGATCCCCGGTCCGCATCCGCCGCACGGCCTGCTTGGTGCCGGTCCCGATGGCCAGCACCTTGACCACGGGGTTCGTCACGGTCCTGGTCACCAGTCGGGACGCTCCATCGATGCGGCCACCGACACCCTCGGCAGCGGTGAGCAGCGCGTCGACCCGATCGACCTCGTGCTCGGCATCGAGCAGCGCATCCTGCATCGCTCGGGTCACGGCGAGGGTCTCTGCTTGGAGCCGTTCGACGGTCGTCCGTAAACGACGGACGGTCGAGACCAGCGAGACGAGCGCGAAGAGCAGGCCGCCCAGCAGCACGGCCATCAACACCGCCCCGGTTGCGGCCAACCACTCGCCGATACTCATTGGTCTCGCTCCCGCGTTGGCTCGTACGTCCGGGCTCCGGTCGGGCGGCGGTCCTGGTCGGCGCCGTTGCCACTCGGCCGCCAATACACCTGATCGGCGACCTCCGCCGGTCGGTACTCCTGAGGAGCCCATCCGCCCGGCACGTCGTGAGGATAGACGTAGCCCCGGCCGTGGCCCAAGGCGCCGGCGCTGCGGTAACTCGCGTCCCGCAAATGCATCGGAACATCGCCGGCCGGCCGATCGCGCACATCCGCCAACGCGGCCATGAGTGCCGACTTCGCGCCGTTCGATTTCGGGGCATTCGCGAGGTAGATCACCGCGTGCGACAGGTTGTGCATCGCTTCGGGCAGCCCGACGAACTCGACCGCCTGGGCGGCGGCGGCCGCGATCGGCAGCGCATGAGGATCCGCGAGTCCGATGTCCTCCGAGGCCGAAATCACCAGGCGGCGGGCGATGAAGCGGGCGTCCTCGCCGGCTTCGAGCATCCGAGCGAGCCAATACAACGCGGCGTCGATGTCGGAACCGCGAATGCTCTTGATGAACGCCGAAATGATGTCGTAGTGCTCGTCGTCGCCGTAGCGCAGCGCGCGCATCGCGAGCGCGGTCTCCATGTGTTCGAGGGTGATTGCCTCGGCGCCGGCCTCGGACGCCAGCGCGGCCGCCACGTCCAAGCTCGTCAACGTGTGCCGGGCATCACCCTCCGCCCGGTCGACGAGATGGTCCAAGGCGTCGTCGTCGATCCGCAGCTGCGATTCGCCCAGACCGCGCTCGGTGTCGGCGAGGGCGCGGGCAACGAGCACCCGCAACTCGTCGGGCACGACCGACTGCAACCGGAACAACGTCGAGCGGCTGAGGAGTGGCGCCGTCAGTGAGAAGTACGGGTTCTCGGTCGTCGCCCCCACGAGAACGATCAGGCCTTCCTCCACGTGCGGCAAGAGCGCGTCCTGCTGGGTCTTGGAGAAGCGATGGACTTCGTCGAGGAACAGGATCGTTCCCTGGCCGCGCTCGCCCAACCGCTGGCGAGCCCGCTCGGCGACCTCACGCACGTCCTTCACTCCGGCGCTCACCGCCGACAGCGGTTCGAACGCCTTTTGCGTCGCCCCCGCAATGAGCCGGGCGATCGTGGTCTTACCGGTCCCCGGAGGCCCCCACAACACCACCGACGTCAGGCGGTCTGATTCGATCAGGACTCGGAGCGGGCGACCCGAACCGAGGAGCTCGCCTTGCCCGACGACCTCGTCGAGCGAGCGCGGGCGAAGCCGCGCGGCGAGTGGGGCTCGCGAGGTGAGACGGGCTTCGGCCGCAGCTCCGAACAGATCCGTCACGACGACCCTCCGACCTCGACCTATTTCCGGGGTGGGACGGTGATCCCGAGCTCGCGCAGCTGCGATGCGTCCAGGCGGTTCGGCGCCCCGGTCAGCGGATCGGCACCGGATTGGGTCTTCGGGAACGCGATCACCTCACGAATGCTCTCCTCACCCGCGAGCAGAGCGACGAGCCGGTCCACGCCGAACGCGAAGCCGGCGTGCGGTGGCGCGCCGTACCGGAAGGCATCGAGCAGGAATCCGAATCGGGCCTGGGCCTCGGTCTCGTCGATACCCAGCAGCGAGAAGATGCGCTGTTGCATCCCCGGGTCGTGAATACGCACGCTGCCCGAGCCGAGCTCCCAACCGTTGATCACGAGGTCGTAGGCCTGGGAGCGGATGTCGAGGAACTCCTCTCCGCTCGCCGTATCGAGAAGCGCCAGATCCTCCGGGTGCGGTTGGGTGAACGGGTGGTGAGCCGGAATCGGCTGACCGTCGTCACCCAGGGCTTCGAACAGCGGGAAGTCGACGATCCACAACGGGACGAGCCCTCCCTCCGCGACCGGTGGCCGGCCGAGATCGAGCCGCAACGCGCCCAAGACGTCGTTGGTCCGTCGACGCGCTCCCGCCACGATCAGGACGAGATCACCCGGCGCGGCGCCGAGGGCGCCCACGATGGCCGCCTGTTCCTCGGCAGTGAGGAACTTCGCGACCGGCGACTCGAGCGATCCTTCGGCCATCACCCGCATCCACACCAGTCCCGCCGCGCCGAGCGCCTTGGCGCGGTCGACCAGCCCGTCGAGGACCGACCTCGAAGCGTCGCCCCGACCGGGGACACAGATGCCCTTGACCGCATCGGCGTGGAACGCCTTGAACTCGGTACCCGCGACGGCGTCACCGAGATCGGTCAGCTCCATCCCGAAGCGCACGTCGGGCTTGTCGGAGCCGAACCGTTCCATGGCTTCGGCCCAGGTCATGGTGGGGATGAACGCCAGCGGTTCACCGGTGATCACCTCGACGGCTGCGCTCACGGCCGTGGTCACGACGGCCATGACATCCGCCTGCCCGGCGAAGCTCATTTCCATGTCGTACTGCATGAACTCGAACTGTCGGTTCCCGCGCAAGTCCTCGTCGCGGAGGCACCGTGCGATCTGGAAGTACCGGTCGAGGCCGCCCACCATCAACAATTGCTTGAAGAGCTGCGGACTCTGCGGCAGCGCATAGAACTCGCCGGGGCTGAATCGCGACGGCACCACGAAGTCGCGTGCGCCCTCGGGAGTCGACGCGATGAGCATCGGCGTCTCCACCTCGACGAAGTCCTGTTCGTTCATCGAGGTACGGAGCGCGGCGTTCACCCGAGACCGAATCCGGAGGTTGCGCTGCATCGAGTTGCGGCGCAGGTCGAGATACCGATGCTTCAGCCGCAACACTTCGTCGACGTCGTCGCCCCGATCCGAAAGTGGGAACGGCGGCGGTTCGGCCCGGTTGAGCACGGTGAGCGACCGGGCACCGACCTCGACTCCCCCGGTCGGCAGGTCGGCGTTCACGGTTCCCTCCCGTCGCGGGCGCACCTCGCCGACGATCTGGATGACCCACTCCCGGCCGATGTGATGCACATCGTCGTCGGTGATCTGCTCCGGGTCGACGACCACTTGCAGCAGCCCGGATGCGTCCCGCAGGTCGAAGAACACCACGCCCCCGTGGTCGCGGCGGGACGCGACCCAGCCTGCGACCGTGACCTCGTGGCCGGCGTGTTCGGGTCGGAGGGTTCCGACCTCGTGCGTGCGCATCATCTTCCGCTCACCCGTTCCCGGCGGGCCGTCAGCCACGCCACTAGCGCTGTTCGGGACACTTCTTCCTGTTCGCCGGATGCGAGGTCCTTGACCGCAACCGCATCACGGTCCAGTTCGTCCCGTCCCACCATCACCGCGACCGCGGCACCGGACCGGTCCGCGGCCTTCCACTGCGCCTTGACCGACCGGCCGCCGAACGCTCGATCGACCGCGAACCCATCGGCGCGGAGCGCCTCGACCAACCCGCCCACCGTGGTCCCCCCATCAGGGCCGAGGCCGTCGACGACGAACACCTCGATCCCCGCGGCCGCGCTCGGCGCGCCCAGCGCGTCGAGGGCCAGCACGATGCGCTCGATACCCGAACCGAATCCGATCCCGGGCGTCGGCGGTCCGCCGAACTCTTCCGCGAGCCGGTCGTATCGCCCGCCGCCGCCCACCGCGTTCTGCGCGGCGTCGAGGGCCGCACTCTGAAACTCGAAGGTGGTGCCGGTGTAGTAGTCGAACCCCCGCACCAGTCGGGGGTCGAGTTCGACATCGATGCCGAGGTCGCTCAGGCCCGCCTGAACCCGCTCGAACTTCGCGGTCGCGTCGGGACTCAGGAACTCGGGGAGCTGCGGTGCCGACCCGATGACGTCCTGCCAGGCCTCGACCTTCGCGTCCAGGACCCGCATGGGGTTGGCCTCGACCCGGGCGACGAAATCCTCACCGAAGGCGTCGCCGTGGCGGAGGAAGTGATCGCGCAACGCCGCGACGAAAGGCGCTCGCGACTCGGCGTCACCCATCGAGTTCAGCAACAGACGCACATCGGAGAGTCCGATGTCGCGATAGAAGCCGGACAGCAGCGCGATGACCTCGACGTCGATATCGGGATCGTCGACACCGAGGGCTTCCACTCCCAGTTGCCAGTGCTGGCGATACCGGCCCTTCTGCGCCCGTTCGTAGCGGAAGTTGGGTGCGACGTACCAGACCTTCCACGGCGGCGTGGGCCGGTGTTCGACGTAGGCACGTACGACCGACGCCGTGCCCTCCGGCCGCAGCGCGAGGCGGCGCCCGCCCTTGTCGGTCAGTTCGTACATCTCCTTCGCGACCACATCGGTGTGCTCGCCGACCCGGTGGAAGACCTCGACGTGCTCGAACATCGGCGTGATCGCCAGCCCGTACCCGTAGCGGGCGGCCCGCTCGGCGAAACACGCAACGATCTCGACCCACCGCCCCGATTCGGGCGGAAGGACGTCATGGACCCCCTTCGGGGCGCGAAAAACATCGTCACGGGACACGAATTGGCGATGCTACCGGCGACATCGGGTCGGGCCCGGTATGGAATACGCGCCGGGTGGGCTGCGTTCAGCCCGAGTGGCCGGCGCCGGGCAGCACGCGAGTGGCGGCGAACACCGAATCGACTCGCTTCAGGGCGGCCAGGAGCGACTCGAGGTGTCCGGGTTCGGCCAACTCGAACTCGAACTGGAACCGCGCGACGCGATCCGGGGTGGTCTGGCTCTGGCACGAGAGGATGTTGACGTGGTGCTCGGCCAGGGTGCTGGCCACATCCCGCAACAGGCGGGAGCGGTCGAGCGCCTCGACCTCGACCGCGACGACGAAGGCCCCGGACGCGTCGTGATCCCACTCGACCTCGACCAGCCGTTCGCTCTGGCCCACCAACCCACTGGCGTTCGCGCAGTCGGAACGATGGACCGAGACGCCACGGCCGCGGGTGACGAAGCCGATGATCTCATCACCCGGCACCGGAGTGCAGCAGCGGGAGAGGCGCACGATGACGTCGTCGAGCCCTTCGGCGTGAACACCTGCGGCGCGGCGACGCGCGCTGCTACGCGACGGCCGCCGGGCCGTGACCGGGAGCTGCTCGACGCCACCGGCGAGGCGCTGACGGACTCGTTGGGCCACCTGGAGCGCGGTCACGTGATGCTCGCCGATCGCGGCGTAGAACGTATCGAGGTCCGAGTAGTGCATCTCCGCGGCGATCTCGGCGAGGAGTTGCGAGCCCATCAACTTCTGCACCGGAAGATCGGCCCGCCGCAGTTCGAGCACCAGATCGTCCCGCCCGCCGTCGATGGCATCGACTCGACGGGCGCGGGAAAATCGTTGCCGGATCTTCTCCCGGGCCCGCGGCGTCGTGACGAACTCGAGCCAGTCCTCGGTCGGGCCCTGACTCTCGACCTTGCTGGTGACGATCTCCACGGTGTCACCCGAGGTGAGCAAGGCGTCGAGCGGAACCAAGCGGCCGTTCGAGCGTGCGCCGATACACCGGTGGCCGACCTCGGTGTGGATGGCGTACGCGAAGTCGACGGGCGTCGCGCCCGTCGGCAACGTGATCACCTTCCCCTTCGGGGTGAACACGAACACCTCGTCCTGTTCGAGGTCGCCCTTCAGCGTCTGCATGAACTGTTCGGGATCGTCGGTCTCCTGCTGCCAATCGACGAGCCGCTGGAGCCACACGAGATCGGCGGTGTTCGTCGGGACCGCAGCTTCCTTGTAGCCCCAGTGCGCGGCGACGCCGAACTCGGCGCGTCGATGCATGTCGCGGGTACGGATCTGCACCTCGACCGGCCGCCCACTCGGACCCACCACGGTCGTGTGCAGGGATTGGTACAGGTTGAACTTGGGCATCGCGATGTAGTCCTTGAACCGGCCCTGCACCGGCCGCCACCACGCGTGGATCGAGCCCAACGCCCCGTAGCAGTCCTTGACGGTGTCGACGACGACCCGGACCCCGATGAGGTCCTGGACCTCGTCGAACTCCTTCTCGCGAACCACCATCTTTTCGTAGATCGACCAGAAGTGCTTCGGGCGGCCGCTGACCTCGGCGTCGATGTGGAGTTCCGAGAGACGCGCCTGCAACTCGGTCAGTACCTGCTGAAGATGCTCGTCGCGCGCCGGCGACTCGGTCGAGACCAGTTGTTCGATCTCCGCGTATCGCTTCGGGTGCAACACGGCGAACGCGAGGTCTTCGAGTTGCCACTTGATCTCGCCGATGCCCATCCGATGCGCGAGCGGCGCATAGATGTCCATCGTCTCGTGGGCGATGCGGAGCTGTTTCCCCTCGGGCAACGAAGCGATCGTTCGCATGTTGTGGAGACGGTCGGCCAACTTGATGAGCAGGACCCGGATGTCCTTGGCGATCGCCACCAGCATCTTGCGCATGCTCGCGGCCTGCTGCGCTTCTTTCGACGCGAACTGCAGCCGGTCCAACTTGGTCACGCCGTCGACGATCGCCGCGACCTCGACACCGAACTCCGCTTCGACGGCTTCCTTGGTGAGTTCGGTGTCTTCCACCGCGTCGTGGAGGAGGGCCGCCGCAATCGTGACGTCGTCGAGGCCCAGGTCGGCGAGGATGAGCGCGACCCCCAAGGGATGCACGATGTAGGGCTCACCCGAGCGTCGCACCTGATCCGAGTGGGCTCGGTGAGCCGAGGCGTAGGCCCGGCGGATGCGGCTCGTATCGGCCTTGCGATGGTGCTCCAGGAACGACGTCAGTACCGGCGCGATCGCGACGTCGACCTGCTGACGACGCCACGGGAGAACCGAACGGCGTTCGTTCCGGACTTCGGTCCGCGGTAGTTCCGAAAGGCTCACTCCGCCCAGTCTCCCACGTGGGACCGGCGGAACTCCCCCATCTTCACCCGGTGAGGGCTACTTCTTCTTCTTGCTCTTCTGCTGGCGAGGGCGAGGGGCGATGACCGGTCCCGGACCGCCGACGGTGGGCACCGATGCCGCAACCGGCCCGGACCCCGCATCTCCGGCCCCCACGCCGACTGGCACCTCGCCGCGCTTCGACCTTTGCGCGCTGCGCTCGGCCAGGGCGCGGTACCGGGGCTCGCGCTCTTTCCATGCTGCGAGGATCGGCGTGGCGACGAACAGCGACGAGTAGCCACCGATGATGAGACCGATGAACAACGCCAGACCGAACTCGCGCAGCACCAAGGCGCCCTCGAGTCCCACCCCGACGACCAGGAGGGACGTCACCGGCAACAACGCCACGAAGGTCGTGTTCAACGAGCGCATCAGCACCTGGTTGAGCGACTGGTTCGCCATCTCGGTGTAGGTGAGACCCTTGACCGTATTGAGCTGAGGTTCGTTCTCCCGGATCTTGTCGAACACCACCACGGTGTCGTACAGCGAGAAGCCGAGAATCGTGAGGAAGGCGATGACCGTCGCCGGCGTCACCTCGATACCGGTCACGGCATACACCCCGACGGTGATCGCGATGTCGTGGACCACCGCGACGATCGCCGCGACCGCCATCTTGAACTCGAAGCGCAGCGAGAGGTAGAACGCGATCGCGACGAAGAACATCATCAGCGCGATCAACGCCTCGCGACTGACCTTCTCCCCCCAACTCGGGCCGACCTCCGACACACTCACACTCGCCGATTGGATGCGGCCGTACTTGGCCAGCGCATCCGTGACCGCCTGTTCCCGGTCGGGCGTCGGGGTCACGGTTTCCACCCGGATCCCGCCGGCACCCAGCAGGACGATCTTCGGGTCCGAGACCTTCTCCTGCTCGAGGAGCGCACGGATGTCGGCCGTCGAGGTCGACTGGCCCTTCGCGACGGTCAACTGCCAGGACGTCCCGCCGGTGAAGTCGAGCCCCAGGTTCAACCCGTCGCGAATCACGAAGCCGGCGACCGAGATCAGCAGGAGCGCGCCGGAGATCAGCACCCAGCGCCACCGGCGATGGAGGAAGTCGAAGGCCGTGTTCTCGTGGTAGAGGTCCTTCAGCGTGTGGCGAGTCCCGTCCGGCCTCATACCGTTGCCTCCGGGGTGTCGAGTCCGGCAGCCATGCCGACCTTCTTCGTCCCGACGAGTCCGGCGCTGCGAGCCATCTGCTGCACCAACGGATGCATGAAGAAGTACGAGATCAGGAGGTCGAGGATCGTGGACAGCCCGAGCAAGAACGCAAACTGCGCCACCGAACCGACGGCCCGCCAGTAGAGGATGGCCGCGGCGATGAGCGACACGAGGTCGGCCGCGAGGATCGTCTTGAACGAACGCACGAATCCACGATCCACCGAACTCCGGACGGTACGTCCGGTGCGGATCTCGTCCTTCAGTCGTTCGAAGTAGACGATGTACGAGTCGACCGTGATACCGACCGACACGATCAATCCGACCACGCCCGCGAGGGTCAGGGTCAGGCCGATGCTCTGCCCGAGGTAGGTGATCATCGTGTAGATCGCCGAGCCGGCCAGGATCAAGCCGGCGATGACCACCACGCCGAGGATTCGGTAGAACACCAGCATGTAGAGCGCGACCAGAATCAGCCCGATCCCGCCGGCGAGGAGCCCGGCATCGAGCTGGTCGCTGCCGAGGGTCGGCGAGATGCTCGTGGTCGTGAGTTCCTTGAGCTGCACCGGCAGCGATCCGAACTTGAGGACCGTGGCGAGATCTTCAGCGTCGCTCTGGCTGAAGCTGCCCGAGATCGACACGCCGTTCGGATACGAAGCTTCTTGGAACGTCGGCGCCGACTGCACGATCCCGTCGAGCACGATCGCGACGGCGTTCTGCGGGGCCGGCTTCGAGATCGAGGCGGCGGCGAGGGCATCGAACTTCTGATGGCCCAGGCCGTTGAAGTTGACCGACACCGACCACTGACCCGACCCGCTCTCGAACCGGGCGGTCGCGCTCGTGACGAGCCGACCGGTCAACGCCGTGGGCCCCAGCTGGTACAGCACCTGGCCATCACGACCAGGAAGGTTCACGACCGCATTGCGTTTGTCCTGGGCCTCCGGTGTGACCGTCGGCGCCTGGGGCGCGACGGTGGTAGCCGTGGTCGCGGGGTCGGCGGCGGGGTCGGCGGCGGGCGCCGGAGTCGGCGCGGCCGCGGTCGTCGTGCTCGTGGTCGCGGCGGCGGGGGCCGCGACCGACTTGCCCGGCCCCGAGGCCGGAGGCGCGGAGGTGGACGACGTCGAAGCGGTGGACGATGTCGAAGATGTCGAGGCCGTGCTGCTGGACGTCGGAGTCTTGGTCGGCATCGCACCCAGCGCGAGGACGGGCCGGAAGCGCAGCTCGGCGGTCTTGCCGACAAGACGACGAGCCTTGTCGCGATCCTTGACTCCCGGGAGGTCCACGACGATCTGGCCGCCATCGCGCTTGACCTCGGTCTCCGCGACTCCGAGTCCGTTCACCCGGTTCCGGATGATGTCGACGGCCTTGTCGAGGACGTCGTTGCTCTTGGCCTTCCCCACCGGCTGGAGGCGAACCTCGATGCCGCCCTGCAGGTCGAGACCCAAGACCGGCGAGTTCCCACTCGCCAGCGTCGCGACGAAGGTGCCCAGGATGAGCACCACCGTGATGATCAGGTACCAGAGATTGCGCTTCACTCAGTCCTCCGACGCCGGGGGGTCGCCGGTGATGTCCTGCTCGGGGTCGGCCGGCGACGGCGCGGCAGCTTCGGTCCCGTCGTCGCGCCGACGGGCGATCGCCTCGCGGGCGATCGTCAACACCACTCCCGATGCGACTTCGATCTCCAAGGTCTCGCCCGCGGCGCTCACCACGACGCCGTAGAGCCCGCCGGCCGTGATGACCTCGTCGCCGACCTCAATTGCCGCAACGAGCGCACGTCGAGCAGCGAGCTGACGCCGTTGGGGCCGCACGATCAGGAAGAAGAACGCGACGGCGAGGAGGAGGAAGTAGACGATGACGATCATGTCGAGCCGGGGACCCTAGCGCGCGGAATCCCGGAATTTGGATCAATCGGTCGAGGGGTCACCGAACAGATTGGGAACTCCGGCGGGCACCGAGTGTCCGAGATGGGCAAAACCGGAGGCGGTGGCGATTCGCCCCCTCGGCGTCCGCTGGAGCAAGCCCTGCTTCAGTAAGAACGGCTCGTAGACGTCCTCCACCGTGTCGGGTTCTTCGCCCACGGCCACGGCCAAAGTACCCAGACCGACGGGCTGACCGGCAAAGGTGACACAGAGGGCATGCAGCACCGCCCGGTCGGTTCGATCCAGCCCGCGCTCGTCGACCTCGAACACATCGAGGGCGGCCCGGGCGACGGTGCCGTCGATGGTGCCGTCGGCGCGTACTTCGGCATAGTCGCGGACGCGCTTCAAGAGCCGATTCGCGATCCGCGGGGTGCCACGCGCGCGGCACGCCAACTCACGGGCACCATCGGTGTCGATCGTGACTCCCAGGATGCGCGCGGCCCGGGCGACGATGACTTCGAGATCTTCGGGCTCGTAGTACTCGAGCCGGGCCACGAAGCCGAAGCGGTCCCGGAGGGGCCCGGTGATCAGGCCGGCGCGCGTCGTCGCACCCACGAGGGTGAAGCGCGGCAGGTCGAGCCGGATCGAACGGGCCGACGGTCCCCGACCGATCACGATGTCGAGTTGGAAGTCCTCCATCGCGGGGTAGAGGACTTCCTCGACGGCGCGGGGCAAGCGATGGATCTCGTCGACGAAGAGCACGTCGCCGTCGTCGAGGTTCGTGAGGATTGCCGCCAGGTCGCCGGCGCGTTCGAGTGCCGGACCGCTCGTGATGCGCAGGTGCGCTTCCATCTCCGCGGCGACGATCGCCGCGAGCGAGGTCTTGCCGGTGCCGGGCGGCCCCGCGAACAGCAAGTGGTCGACCGCTTGACCCCGACCGCGCGCCGCTTCCAGCACGATCTCGAGGTGCTCGGTGAGACGGGGCTGACCGATGAACTCTTCCAGCCGCCGCGGACGAAGCGTCGTCTCCTCGGCGACCTCGACCGGATCCGCGCTCGGGTGCAGCAGCTCTTCTCTCACGATGCCGCCGCCAGCGACCGGAGGGCATCGCGGAGGAGATCCTCGACGGCGCCCTCGGGCGGCAGTTGCGCGATCGCGGCGCGCACTTCGTCGGGCGCGTAGCCGAGTTCGGTGAGTGCAGCCCGGACCTCGGAGCGAGCCGGGGTGGGCCCGGTGTCCTCGCGGAGGTCGAGGTCGGGCAGATCGAGGCGCGCCTTCAGTTCGATCATCAGCTTCTGGGCGGTGCGCTTCCCCACTCCGGGCACGGTGCACAACGCGTCGAGGTCGTCGTCGGCCACCGCTCGCCGCAGCGCCGCCGGGGGCAACGCCGTCAGGATCGCCAACGCCAACTTCGGGCCGACGCCGTTTGCGGTCAGGAGGATCTCGAAGGTGTCCCGCTCTTCGCGCGACGGGAATCCGTACAACGTCATGGCGTCTTCGCGGACGTGCAGGTGCGTCATGAGGAACGCGGGGCCGCCCGGCGCCAAGTTCGGGAGCGCGCTGATCGGCACGAGGCAGCGGTAACCCACTCCCCCGACCTCGACGAGGACCTCGCCGAGTGGCGTGCGCTCCAGCACGGTCCCCCGCACGGAGCCGATCATCGGGAATCCCGGGCGAGCGCCGCCGCGACCGCGCGTTCGTAGCCGCCGGTCGGTGCGGTGTCTGCCGCCTCGGCCCGAGCGTGCATCGGGGCCGCCCACTGATGACACAGGGCCAGCGCGAGCGCATCGGCGGCATCGGGCGGTTGGGGCACGGCATCGAGCTTCAGGAGTCGCATCACCATCGCCTGGACCTGCTCCTTGTCGGCGCCGCCGTGACCGGCGACCGCGAGCTTCACCTCGTTGGGGCTGTACTGGGTGACCGGAATACCGGCCCGAGCCGCGGCGACCAGCGCG
>JAENVU010000077.1 GCA_016650415.1 Acidimicrobiia bacterium | reverse complement strand
TGGGGTGACCGCCTGGATTGGTGTGCGCTTGCAGGAGTGCGCGCCCGGGGTATAGCATCCCGGCAGCCGTGTTGATACGCCCGTACCACCCCTGGAATTCCCTGGTGCTGGTTCGCGCGCGCCCGCACACGTCCCTCAACTTCGAGGAGTTGCGTTGACTCGTCTCGCGTCCCGGGAACGATTCTCCTTTGGCCAGCTGCGTGAAGTGCTGGCCCTACCCGACCTCATCGCCGTCCAGCGTGAGTCCTTCCAGTGGTTCCTGGATCAGGGCATCGCTGAGGTACTGCGTGATATCTCGCCGATCGAGGACTTCACCGGTCAGCTCAAGCTTGAGCTGACCGACCACGTCTTCGACCCGCCGAAGCACTCCGAAGACGAGTGCCGTGAGCGGGACATGACCTTCGCGCGTCCGTTGTTCGTCACGGCGCGATTCATGAACGCGGGCACGGGTGAGATCAAAGAGCAGACCGTGTTCATGGGCGACTTCCCCATGATGACGGCGCGCGGCACGTTCATCATCAACGGCACCGAGCGGATCGTCGTCAGCCAGCTCGTGCGGTCGCCGGGTGTGTACTTCGCGGTGACGCCCGACAAGACCTCGCCGGAGAAGGACATCGTCAGCGCCAAGATGATCCCGGGCCGCGGTGCGTGGCTCGAGTTCGAGGTCGACAAGAAGGGCGTCGTCTACGTCCGGATCGACCGGAAGCGCAAGCAGCCGGTGACGATCCTGTTGAAGGCGCTGGGCTTCGGCGAAACCGAAGACGAGCTGCTCAACCTGATCCTCGACCCCGAGGGTCGCCCCTACGACTCGATGCGCAACACGCTCGACAAGGACAACACCGAGTCGGCCGATGCCGCGTTCATCGACATCTACCGCAAGCTGCGTCCGGGCGAGCCGCCGACCCCGGACAGCGCGCGGAGCCTGATCGAGAACCTCTTCTTCAACCCCAAGCGCTACGACATGGCCAAGGTCGGTCGGCACAAGGTGTCGAAGAAGCTGGTCGACGAGTACGCGAAGGTTGCCAAGACCCTCAAGCGTCTCGATATCCCGGTCCCCAATGCCGACCCGGACAAGGGTGTCGTCGAGTACACGATGTCGCGCGCCGACATCCTCTCGACCGTCAGCTACCTCGTGAAGCTGCACGCCAACGACCAGCCCAACGACTACTTCCCCGACGACATCGACCACTTCGGCAACCGCCGGGTGCGTTCGGTCGGCGAGTTGATCATGAACCAGGTGCGCGTCGGCCTGTCCCGCATGGAGCGGGTCGTGCGCGAACGGATGACGACTCAGGACGTCGAGGCGATCACGCCGCAGACCCTGATCAACATCCGCCCGGTCGTCGCGGCGATCAAGGAGTTCTTCGGCTCCAGCCAGCTCAGCCAGTTCATGGACCAGACCAACCCGCTCGCGGGGCTGACGCACAAGCGGCGTCTTTCGGCCCTCGGCCCGGGTGGTCTGTCGCGTGAGCGGGCCGGCTTCGAGGTCCGAGACGTGCACCCGAGCCACTACGGCCGGATGTGTCCGATCGAGACGCCGGAAGGTCCGAACATCGGCCTGATCGGGTACCTCTCCTGCTACGCGCGCATCAACCGGTTCGGCTTCATCGAGACGCCGTACCGGCTGGTCACGAAGGGTGTCGTCACCGACACGATCCACTACCTCGCGGCCGATGACGAGGACCGTCACGTCATCGCGCAGGCGAACGCGGTGATCGACGACAACGGCAAGTTCATCAACGACAAGGTGCTGGTGCGTGCCGGTCGGGGTGAGGTCGCCTACGTCGACCCGGACGAGGTCCACTACATGGACGTCTCGCCGAAGCAGATGGTCTCCATCGCGACGGCACTGATCCCGTTCCTCGAGCACGACGATGCCAACCTGGCCCTGATGGGCGCCAACATGCAGCGCCAGGCCGTTCCGACGTTGCGTCCCGAGGCGCCCTACATCGGCACCGGCGTTGAGGCCCGCGCGGCGCGTGACGCCGGCGAGCTGTTCATCGCCGAAGGCGACGGTGTCGTGACCGACGTCTCCGGATCCTCGATCACGGTGTCGTACAACCACGTGGCCAAGCCGGTCACGTACCGCCTGTCGAAGTTCCGCCGGTCCAACCAGGGCACCTGCATCAACCAGAAGGCCCTCGTCTCCACTGGCGACCAGGTGACCGAAGGTGATGTGCTCGCCGACGGACCGTCGACCCATCAAGGCGAACTCGCACTGGGCAAGAACCTGCTCGTGGCGTTCGTGCCCTGGAAGGGTCACAACTTCGAGGACGCGATCGTGCTGTCCGAGCGGCTCGTCCGTGACGACGTGCTCACCTCGATCCACATCGAAGAGCACGAGATCGACGCGCGTGACACCAAGCTCGGTGCCGAGGAGATCACGCGGGACATCCCGAACCTCTCCGAGGACATCCTGAAGGACCTCGACGAGCGCGGGATCATCCGCATCGGTGCCGAGGTCGGCCCCGGCGACGTGCTCGTCGGCAAGGTCACGCCGAAGGGCGAGACCGAGCTGACCCCGGAGGAGCGCCTCCTGCGCGCCATCTTCGGTGAGAAGGCGCGCGAGGTCCGGGACACGTCCCTCAAGGTTCCCCACGGCGAGACGGGCAAGGTCATCGACGTCCGCGTGTTCTCACGTGACGACGGCGACGAGCTGCCCCCCGGCGTGAACCAGCTGGTCCGGGTGTACGTCGCGCAGAAGCGCAAGATCAGCGAGGGCGACAAGCTCGCCGGCCGCCACGGCAACAAGGGCGTCATCTCCAAGATCCTCCCGGTCGAGGACATGCCCCATCTCGCCGACGGCACGCCGGTGGACATCGTGCTCAACCCGCTCGGTGTCCCGAGCCGCATGAACGTGGGTCAGGTGCTCGAAGCGCACCTGGGCTACGCGGCCCGGCACGGGTGGGAAGGCCAGAGCGAGAAGCCGGCCGCGCCGAACAAGACGCGGACGATCACCGAGCCCGCGGTGTGGGTCACCACGCCCGTGTTCGACGGTGCGCACTGGGACGAGGAAGAGGAAGCCGGCCCGCAGGGGACGATCCAGCACCTGTTCCAGACCATGCACTCGGACTGGGCCGGTGACCCGGGGCTCGACACGTCGGAGTCGACCGTTGACGTCGAGCGCCGCAAGCAGCGTCCGAACCTCGTCAACGACGACGGGAAGGCCACGCTCTACGACGGCCGGACCGGTGAGGCCTTCGACAACCCGGTGACGGTTGGCTACGTCTACATCCTGAAGCTGAGCCACCTCGTCGACGACAAGATCCACGCTCGCTCGACGGGCCCGTACTCGATGATCACCCAGCAGCCTCTCGGTGGAAAGGCGCAGTTCGGTGGTCAGCGCTTCGGGGAGATGGAGGTGTGGGCCCTCGAGGCCTACGGCGCCGCCTACGCGCTCCAGGAG
>JAENVU010000076.1 GCA_016650415.1 Acidimicrobiia bacterium | reverse complement strand
GGAGCCAGGCACAGTGCGAGGCTGACCACGGCGAGGGCCGGCGCGATCCACGCCGCCGCGATCGGGTGGCTCACGGCGAGGATCAACGTGGCGGGGAGGAGAATCGTGGCGGAGATCACGCCGACGGCGAGTGATCGCATCGCAAGGATTCGGGTTGCCGATATCGGCGACGCGAGGATTGTTTCGTGCATCGGGTCCGCGATCGGCCCGAACGCAACTGCGACCCCGGCGAGCGGCACGAAGGGCGCCAGGGTGAGAAACACGATCGGATCGCGGGGGCCGTTGCGGGCTGCCCACACCGCGAACGCGACCGCCAGAGCCACCGCGCCGAGCCAGCTGAGTCGAAGGCTCGGCGCGGTTGCGATGACCTTGGCGTCGCCATCGGCGACGCCGACGCGTCGGAGGAGGCGTTCGACGAGGCTGAGCTTCGGTTGGTCGAGGGTGTCGACGATGTCGCTCCAGGCCCGCTCGATTGACTCCTCCAGGCTCGCCGCGCCGACCTCGGCGAGAGTCCGCCGACACGGGTCACAGGCGAGGAGGTGCGCCTCCAACGAGGCGGCAGTGACGACATCGACCCGATCGTGTGCGTACCGGTCCAGCAGTTGTTCACTCGCGTGCCAACTCATGTCAATGCTCCTCGGAGTTCGATGCGGGCCCGCATCATTCGGGTCTTGACGGTTCCGGCCGGGATGCCGAGCAGGTGCGCGGCCTCGCGTGTGGTGAGGCCGTCGAGCACGGTGGCCTGAACGACCGCGCGCAGTTCGGGGGAGAGCCCGCTCAGCGCGCCGGCGAGATCGCCGTGTTCCACGCCGAGGAGGACTTGGTCCTCCGCGGAGGCCTGGAGATCGTCGCGAGGGTCTTCGACAACCGGTATCGGCACGCGCTTGCGCAGATGGCCGACGAGCTGACGAACTCCGATGCCCCAGATCCACGCACCCACTTCACCCTGACCGCGAAATTTGGCGGCGCCGCGCCAGACGGCGACGAACGTGTCCTGCACGACCTCGGCGACGAGGCCCGGGTCTGCGCACCGCCGCCGGAGCCGGATGACGAGCCAGGGTGCGTGCCGCTCGTAGAGGATCCGGAGTGCATCACGGCTTTCGTCGCGCGCGATGGCCTCGACGAGTTCGATGTCGGAACCTTCGAAACTGGCGGGTCGGTCCACACGTGCCCTGTCGCGCCGACATCCCTGATCGGTTCACGGTAGCCCCGTGGGGTCCGCGGGTGCCGAGGACTCGGGCCCGCTGCTCAGAGCGAGGGAGCCGTGTCACCTGACGCGGCAATCGGTCGGACGGAGACGGCGGTGCCGTAGGCCGCAACCTCGTTCATGACGCCGGCGAACACGCCGGTGTCGAACCGCATCATGAGGATGGCGTTGGCCCCGACCGACGCGGCTTCGTGGCGGAGGCGCCCCACTGCTTCATGGCGCGTCGTCGTGAGGAGGTCGGTGTACCCGCGCACCTCGCCACCGAAGATGGTGCGGAAACTCGCGCCGATGTTCGAGAACATGTGGCGGGACCGAACGACGAGACCGAATACCTCGCCGTACACATGGGTGACCTCGTATCCCGGAAGGTCGTTCATGGTGCTGACCAGGATGGCGTTGACGTAGCTGGGATCAAGCATGGGTGCCACGCTACGCGAGCGATGAGACCCGCTTCGCCGACGGTGACCCGACGCTGCTCGCTAGCGTCGGGCCCATGGAGCTGTGGGAACTGATGGCCCGCGAGCAGATTCGTGACACGTTGGCCCGGTACAACGACGGCGGCGATCGCGGGAAGTTCGACGAGATGATCGAATGCTTTGCGCCCGACGGGGTACTGGTGATCGTCGAGGGCGACACCCACCGCGGTCGGGACGCGCTGCGGGAGTTCTTCGCCGGCGTGGGCAGGACTGCACACCCGGCCCTCACGCAGTTGCGCCACTGTGCGACCAACCTCGTGCTCGACATCGACTCCGAAACGACGGCACGCGCGTCGAGCTACTTCCAGGTGATCACCGACATCGGACTCGACCACTGGGGCCGCTACCGAGATCGGCTGGTGAAGACCGACGATCATTGGCTGCTCGCCGAACGCAGTGTGAAGACCGACGGCTACGCCACCAACAGCCTGTTCCGCTGACCGCGACGGGCTCAGAAGCCGCGGAGCAGGTCGGGCTGCTTGAAGGCGGTCCACCCGCGGTCGCAGTTGAGGACCGCGCCGGTGAGACTGCGCGAGGCGTCGGAGGCGAGGAACACCACGACGTCCGCGATTTCGTCGGGGTCCTGGAGTCCCGTCGCGTGGCCGAGGTCGAACGCGTGCTTCACGTCGTCGTTGCCCCAGATCAGTCCGTTCATCGGCGTGTCGACGTATCCGGGGCTGATGGCATTGACCCGGATCCCGAGCCGACCGGCGCTCGGTGTCATCGACTTCGTCAGCAGTGCGACGCCACCCTTGCTCGCGGCATAGCCGTCGAGGCCACCAAGGGGAAGGTGCGCCATCGACGATGCGGTGTTGATGATGGACCCGCCGCCCGCCTTCGCGATTTCCGGAACGGCGAAGTGACAGCAATAGAAGGTGCCGTTGAGATTGATCGAGATGACTCGGTCCCACTCCGCCGGGTCGATGTCGGGCGCGAACCCGTCGCGACCCGGCCAGGCGACGCCGGCGTTGTTGTGCAAGACGTTCAGGCTCCCGAACTCGTCGACCGCGGCGCGCACGATCGACTCGCAGTCGGAGGCCACGGCGACGTCGGCATGGTGCGAGATCGCGGTGCCGTCGGCGGCGCGGATCTGATCGACGGTCTCGGCCGCGCCCGGATCGTCGATGTCGGCCACGACGACGGATGCGCCGGCCGCGGCCAGTGCCCGAGCACTCGCCCGTCCGAGCCCCGACCCGGCACCGGTCACGATCGCTACCTTGCCTTCGAGGGTCACGGGCGAATCCTTTGATCAGGTGAGACGGGCTGCGTCGATCCTAGGGAGCCGCGCCGGTGGGTCGCGGTGCGCGAAGCGCCGGCCTCCATTGTCGTGGGTCAACCCGTTCACGATCACCGGACTGTGATTGTGGCTTCCATGCCCGCCCGGCGATGCCCGGGGATCGAGGAGGCGATGGTGTAGGTCCGACCTCGTTCGAGCAGCAGGTTCACCTGGCTCGGACCACCCGGCGCCGAAAGCCTGACGTCGCTGAGTGCGGGTTCGTCGAAGACCAAGGTCTCCGAGCCGCCGAGCGAGACGAATCGAAGCGTGGTAATCCCGGGTTGGGCGAAGAACTCGGTGCGAGGCTCACCGGTCAGCGGGTCACCGAACGTCAAAACGGGAAGGGCGGCGATGGTCAGCACGTGCTGGGCGCGGCCGTGGGGTGTCGTCCCGGCCCGCTGGGTCTGCGTCCCGCCGGTCAGGTGGGAGACGATCACGGCACCTAGCACGATCGCGGTGGCCAGACCGAGAGCCCAGGCCGGTGCCCATCGTCGACGGGAAGTTGATGGCATCGGTGCCGCGGTCGATGCGAGGGCCTCGTTCGGCGTGCGGTCGGCTGCGGCGGGCGCAAAGTCGGCGAGTCGGTGGAGCCGCCTCGTGAGCTGTTCTTCGATCGGTGTCCGGCTCATTGAAAGGACTCCTTCAGCTTGGAGAGGCCGCGGCGGAGATGGCTCCGCACAGTGGAGGGACGGCAATCGAGGATCATCGCGATTTCCGCGTCGGGAAGGTCGACGAAGTAGCGGAGGACGAGTGCGGTGCGCTGCCGCCAGGGCAGCCGGTCGAGCGCGTCACGAAGTTCGACCAGCTCGCTCGGCATGACCACTTCTTCGTCGGTGAAATCGCGACGGCCACGCTGCGCGCGTCGATGTGCAGACCGGCATTCGTTGACGACTGCCGCCCGCAGGTAGCTCGGCGGATGGTCAAGCTCCGCCAAGCGGTCCCGGCAACGCAGGAACGTGTCGTGGACTGCGTCCTCGGCTGACTCACGCGATCCGGTGATCAAGTAGGCGACGCGAAGCAGCGTCGGCGCTTCGGTGCGGTAGGTCGCATCGAGGAGTGCCGGATCCGAAGCCTGTTCGTCGGTGATGTCCACACCTCTTCCACGCTCGAGCGCGGCGAAATGTTGCAAGAAGTTTTGGAGCGAGCGCTACGACGCGCGCCATTCGTCGGCGGTCATCCAGAAGAGGACGGCGTTCTTCTCGCCGAAGCGTTCGTTGGCCGCAATCGTGGCGATGCCTTCATTGCGCATGCCGAGCCGTTCGGCGACTCGCACCGATGCGACGTTCTCCACCTGGGGGAGCGAGCAGATCTCGTCGAACCCCAGGGTGGTGAACCCCTCGGCGAGTGCGGCCCGGGCCGCTTCGGTGGCATAGCCCCGGCCCCAGGCGTCGGGGTCGAACCGCCATCCGACCTCCACCGCGGGAAGGATCTCGGGCAGGAACATCGGGACCGACAGCCCGACGTAGCCGATGACCCCTCCGGTCGACTGCAGGATCGCCAGCCACAGCCCGAACTCGCAGGTCTCCCAGTGACTGCGTTGGTTCGCGATGAACGTCGCGGTTTCGTCTCGCCTCCACGGCCGGTTGTACGGGAACTTCCAGACCTCGTACTTGGCGAAGACCCCGGCCAGCGCGTCGAGATCCGTCGGCTCGAAGTGTCGGAGTTCGAGGCGTTCCGTCATCACATCACCGAGCGGGGAGGCGACAGGCGGGTGATGACCGGCGGCGGGATGCATCAACGTGACCCTAGGGTGCGGCGGTCGTTGACGGTGATGGTGTGGGTTCGTACGGTGACGCCCGTGTCGGATGCCGATCTCATCTTCGTCTTTCAGGTCGCCGAGTTCCCCGCCGCGTGGGATGGTCCCGCCTACCGTCGTCATCTACACGGCGGCCTCGAGTGGTCGCCGGCCGACGACGACACCGAGGGGACCTGACGTGGAGACCCAAGCCAGTGGGGATGCGAGTGACGGTTTCGTCTCCGAATCCTCCGATGACGACGACCGTTGGGTGACCCCACCGAGCCGGGAACGGAACTTCTCTCCGTGGGCCAGCACGATGCTGGAACTCGCGACGTTCAGCCCGGCCGAATCGGTGCCGACGGTCGCGGCGTCGGTGCCCGGGTGGCGCGCGCGTACCCGGGGCCGGCTGACCGATCTCTTCGGCCAGTTTCCCCGCACGGTGTCACTCAACCCGGAGATCACCGACACCGTCGACTGTGGGAGTTACACGCGGGAGCGGATCGTCTTCGATGTCGAAGCAACCATGAGCGTTCCCGCGTACTTGCTGGTGCCGAAGACTCGCCGCCGTCAGGGCCCGGCGGTCATCGCGATTCATGGGCACGGTCCGGGCAAGGATCACGTCGCCGGCGTGGTGGCAGGTACCGACGTGCCCCAGGCCACGCCGGATGCGTACGCGCATCAGCTCGTCGAGGCGGGGTACGTGGTCCTGGCTCCCGATATGCGCGGCTTCGGGGAGCGAGCCGATTGGGTGCCCGATGGCAAGTACTTCTGCGATGCGAATCTCGTCGCGGCCGCGGCGGCCGGGCGGAATCCGCTCACGGCGAACATTCATGATCTGGTCGGCGCGATGAATCTGTTGGAGGAACACCCACTCGTCGATCCGTCGCGTATCGGGGTGGTCGGATTCTCCTATGGGGCGACCCTCGCTCTCTTCCTCGCGGCGTGGGACACGCGTCTGCGCACGGCAGTGGTGTCGGGCTACTTCTCGTCGTGGCACTCGGCGCATCGGGTGCCGCACAACCTCTGCGGTTCGCAGGTCCTCTTCGGGATGCTGGGCGTTCTCGAACACGTGGATCTCGCCGCCCTGGTGGCGCCGAGGGCCCTCCTCATCGAGTCCGGTGACGAGGACCCGTTGTTCCCGGTTGGCGACGCGCGTGAGGCGCTGGTCGAACTCGAGTCGGTGTACCACGCGATGCGCGCACCGTCGGGCGCGCTCGAACACCACGTCTTTGCCGGCGATCACCGGTTCGACGGATCGACGATGCTTCGGTTCCTCGAGCGATGGCTGTGACGGGTTTCGACGCCCGGCTCGAGCAACCGGGCCTCGAGCTTCCGGGTCCGTATCCGCCGCACGATCCGCTCGTCGCGGTGGTGGTGCACGGCGGGCGCGCTCGCACCTCCGGGCAACTCGCCCGCTCGCACGACGGCGTGATCCTCCATCCCGGCATCCTCGGCGACGGTGTCAGCGTCGAAGCCGGCGTGGACGCGGCCCGGTGGTGCGCGCTCAACGCGGTGTCGGTGCTGCGGGCCGAGCTCGGGAGCCTGGATCGGATCGATCGGGTGCTGACCGTGCTGGGCTTCGTGGTGAGTGCGCCCGGTTTCACCCAGCAACCCGCCGTGGTGGATGGCGCGAGTCGCGTGCTCGTCGAGATCTTCGGGGCCGCCGGCCATCACAGCCGGTCGGCGGTGGGGGTCGCGGCGTTGCCTCGGGGTGGCTCGGTCGAGATCGAGGTCGAGGTCGCGCTGCGATGAAGCCACCGGAGCGGATGGCATCTCGATGAGTCAACGCATCGCCGTGATCGGTGGTGGCAGCTTCCAGTGGGTGCCGAAGTTGGTCGTCGACATCGCCAACACGCCGAGCCTGCACGATGCCGAACTCGTCTTCGAAGACCTGAATCCCGCGCCGTTGCCCCGAATGGCCGAATGGGTCGACCACGTTGCCCGGTCACGAGGGATTCCCCTGACGAGCCGTACGACGACCTCATTGGCGGACGCGCTCGACGGTGCCGACTGGGTGGTCGTCACGATCTCGACCGGTGGTTTTGCCAGCATGCGGGCCGACCTCGAGATTCCGGCGCGCTACGGCATCGTCCAGAGTGTCGGGGACTCGGTCGGAGCCGGCGGGATCACCCGGGCGCTGCGCAATATTCCGGTCTTCCTGGGATTGGCGCGCGAGATGCAGGCGCGGTGTCCCGATGCATGGATGCTCAACATCACCAATCCGATGACGACGATCTGTCGAGCGGTCACCCGGGAGACGCCGATCAGGACCGTCGGCCTGTGTCACGAGATTGCGGTCACGCAATTCTTCCTGTCGCTCCTCCTCGACGCCGATTTCCGGGACCTGCGGTTCGAGATCGCCGGGGTGAACCACCTGCCGATCATCACCGGATTCACGGTTGGTGGCGACGACGGCTTCGAGCGGCTCCGCGCCGTCCTGGACGAGCCCGGCCGGGCGGGCGAGCGACTCCCGGTGGATCTGCCGGACGCGATGGAGATCACGAAGCGATCGCCCGGAGATCACTGGACCCGCGGTGATCTCATTGCCGTCAACCGGCTGAAGTTCGAACTCTTCTCACGGTTCGGCGCCCTCCCGGCCGCCGGGGACCGCCATCTCGCCGAGTTCTTTCCCGGGTTCCTGACCGAAGCGTCGGAGTGGGGGAGGGCATGGGGCGTGGACATCACCACGATCGGCGACCGGGAGCGGTGGCAGTCGCGTCACCGAGCCGAACTGGATGCAATGTTCGCAGCACCGGAGATCTCCCGAATGCCGAGCGGCGAGATCGTCGCGGCGTGCATCGACTCCGTCATCCGCAACCATCCGCGCGATCTGCCGCTCAACCTGCCCAACGCGGGCCAGTGTCCGGACCTGCCGGAGGACGTGGTGGTGGAGAGCATCTGCACCATCGACGGCCAGGGCGTGCGGGGCCGCGACCATGCCGTGCTCCCACCCGTGCTCGCCGAACAGGTGCGGCGCGTCTCCGCGGCCCAGGAACTCACGGTCGAAGCCGCGGTGAACGGCGATCGGGACACGGTCCTCGCGGCGATGCTGGCGGATCCGCTCGCCGGTCGGATCGACTTTCAGGATCTCGGCCGGATGACCGACGAACTGCTCGCAGCCACCGCGGCGTGGCTCCCGCAGTTCGCATGACCGACGCCGCTCGGCGTCCGGACTTCCGTGTCATCGGGTTCACCGATCTTCCGGAACTCCGTCGTCGCCTCCCTCGGGTCATCGTCGGGCTCATTTGTCTGGGCACGGGTATCGGTCTCACCGTTCGCGCTCGCCTGGGCCTGAGTCCGTGGGATGTGTTGCACCAAGGACTCGCCGAGCGGCTCGGCGTGAACTTCGGCTTCGTGGTGATCGGGCTCGGGCTGCTGATCCTGTTGCTCTGGATCCCGCTCCGTCAGCGGCCCGGCGTCGGGACGGTGCTCAACACCCTGGGGGTCGGACTGATCGCCGACCTCGTTCTGGAGGTCACCCCGCGGCTTGATTCCCTGGCGACGCGGGGGGCGGTGATGCTGTTCGGGGTCGTCATCGTGGCGGTCGGTGTCGGCCTCTACATCGGTGCGGGGCTCGGCCCGGGTCCACGCGACGGATTGATGACGAGCATCGCGGCACGGGGTCATCCGGTGTGGATCGTGCGGACCGGTTTGGAGTTGTCTGCGCTCGCCGCCGGGTGGGCACTCGGCGGCACCGTGGGCGTCGGAACGGTCGTCTTCGCGGTGGGGATCGGACCGCTCGGACACTGGTTCCTCAATCGCTTCCATCTGGGGGTCGACCCCGGTGATCCCGACCCGGACGCGACGTTCGGCGAATGAGCGCGTTCGGAGTGATCGCAGGGATCAGGAGTTCTCGGCCCCGGCCATGAGGGTGAACACTCGGCGCCAGCCCACGGGGTCCATCGTGGTCGCGTCAAGGAGTGAATCGGCGAAGCGTCGGGCGGTGTCGCCCCGATCGGTGCCCTCCCAGAGTGTCGCGGCCCCGATCTGGGCCAGCGCGCGGTCGAGGACCGCTCCCGTGGCTTCGACGATCGCGAGCGCACTCTGAATCGCGACGTCGGCCTGCTCGGTGTCGCCACCGCGTGCGTGAGCAAAGGCGCGGGCGAGCGCGTGCCGGTAGCGGTCGGTGAAGGTCACGAGCGTTGTTTCGATCTCGGTACACAGTTCCAAGGCTTCGGGCGCGCGATCGTTGGCGGTCAGCGCCATCGCCAGGGCCACGTTGGTTGCCGCGTCACTGCCCGCGCCGATTGCCAGCCCGCGGGCGTGCTCGAGCATCTCGAGCGCGACGACGTGATCGCCGTTCTGGAAGTGCGCGAGGCCGAGCACCATCCGCTGCTCGTCATTGATGAATCGCTTGCCTTCGACGTCGCCGAGGAGGTCCCGGGCCAGGCCGTACGCCGACTCCGATCCGCTCATGACGGCGATCGCCACCCGGATGAGGCCGGGAAGCCGGTTCATCGCCTCGTCCAGCACTCGGAGACCGACGGTCTCGATCTCATCGATCAGTGCGGTCGCCTGGCGGTACTGGCCCGACATCGTCTGGGCCAGGATGAGTGGACTCATCGCTTGGAGCTCACCCCAGGCGTCGCCGAGATCGCGGAAGATCTCGACGGCCTCGCGGGATTCGTCGATTGCAGTCTCGACGTTGCCGGTCCAGACCGCGACGTTGGCGAGGAGCACGGTCATCATCGCCGCCGCCCACCGGTTGCCGAGTTCCCGGGACTCCTGCTGAATGCGGAGCGCGAGTTCACGGGCTTCTTCGAGTCGCCCCTGGGTGTAGCGGACCCAGGCGAGGAGCCCGAGCGCCCAGGAGACGCCACCCCAGTCTCCGAGTTCCCCAAACGTCGCCGCGGAGGTCTCCAGACGCGCTTCGGCGGTCTGGTAATCGCCGTCGATGAAGGACAGCCAGGCAAGGTTCTGCAGGGCCCACGCCTCACCGCGTTGGTCGTGGGCCCGACGGAAGAGCGCGAGCGCTTCCTCGATCTCGGCGCCGGCCTTCTCACCGTTCCCCCGGAAGAGCGCGGTCATGCCGGAGAACCGCAGTGCGTCGGCGAGCCCGCTGGGATCATCGAGCTCGCGCCAGCGCGCCACGGAACCGTCGAGGGTCTGGGTCGCGGTGCTGAGGTCGCCTTCCTTGTACTGGATGTCGCCCAGGATCGTGGCGGCACTGGCGTAGGCGTGCGGGTCGTCGACCTCGCTCGCGAGCTTGTACACGGTGGCCAGATCCTCACGTGCTCCGACGGTGTCCCGTTGCTCGGCCCGGGATCGGGCTCGAGCGACGTGCAACGACGTGAGTTCGCCGACTTCCGATGGGGCGACGAGCATGATGGCGCCGCTGAGATGCTTCTCGGCAGACTTCCAGTCTTCTCGTTGTTCGGCGCGACGCCCCGCGCGGGCGAGGAACGAAGCGGCCTCCCGCGCCATCTCGGGTGGCATCCCGGAACCGGAACCCAGCTCGTTCAACAGCGAGGCCGCCAGGTCGAAGTGGTAGCCGAGCCGCTCCATGACTTCCTCGATGCGGCCGGTTCGTTCACCTTCGTTGGCCAACGTCTTCGCGAGGAGTCCGTGGCGGCGGGCACGCTCGGCTTTGGTGAGGGTGCCGTACGCGATCTCGCGGGTCAGTTCGTTGCGGAACGCGAACTCACCGTCGACGAGGTTCACCAGGCCTTCGTCGGCCAGCGACTCCAGCGTGGTCTGCGCGCCGCCACCGTGACTGGCCGCCAGGACCTCGACGAGGGCGACGGGACCACTCGCACCGATCACCGCGGCGTCTTCCAACACCGAGCGCTCCTTCGCCGAGAGCCGGTCGAGCCGGGCGGCGACAAGACCGTGCAACGTGGCCGGAAGCTCGCCGGGGTTGTTGCCGTCGCAGGCCATCGCCGCGAGTTCCTCCACGAAGAACGGGTTGCCACCGGAGCGGTCGCGCAGCCCGGCCCGCAGTTCGGGCGAGACGTCGGGGAGCAACGCCTCGAGCAGCGCGTCGGTGTACTCGGCGTCGAGCGGGTCGAGGTGCACGTTGACCACGTTGTGGCGGCCGGGAGGTGGCGACCAATCGTCGGCGAACTCGACCCGGGCGGTGGCCATCAGCATCGCGGGGCGACCGCTCAGACGCTTGAGGAGCCGAGGAAGGAACTCGAGAAGTTCGGGGTCGGCCCAATGGAGGTCGGAAAGGATCAGGACGAGCGGTCGTTGCTCGGCCAGCGCCCCGATGAACGCCAGGCCGGCCCGGAGCGCATCTTCGTGGGCCCGCACCGGATCGACGGCGTCGGAGTGGATGGGCTTGCCCATCAGGTGCAGGAGGCCGTCGGCGATGCGGCTGACCTCCGGGTCCGTGGCGTCGAGCCCCAACACCGCGGCGGTTTCGTGGCGGGCGGCGAGGTGCTGGGTCTCGGTGTCCTCGTCGAGGCCGACGGCACAGGCACTGGCGATCATCGCGCCGATCGGGTACCAGGCGTCGTTCTCGCCGTACGGGATGCAATGGCCCGTGAGGATTCGAGCACCGTGGACGTCTTCGGCGATACGGCCGATCTCGGCCGCGAGTCGCGTCTTGCCGACACCGGCCTCTCCGACCATGAGGGTGAAATGCACCCGCCGACGAGTGACGGCGGTGACGAGTGATGCACCGAGGACGACCATTTCCTCGTCTCGGCCGACCAGTGGTGTGAGCGGACGGGCGCGCCGGACCCCAGGAGGCGCGACCGCGCCGGTGGCGTGCCACGCGTCGACCGCCTCTTCACGGCCCTTGACCGACAGCGCGCCGAGCGGTTCGTAGTTGATGGCGTTCGCAGTCGCCTGGAAGGTCGCGGGTCCGACGACGACCTGGCCGGGCTGGGCAATCGACTGCAAGCGACTCGCGGTGTTCACGACGTCGCCCATCGCGGTGTAGTCGCCACCCGCCCGGAGTGCTCCCACCAACACCTCGCCGGTGTTGATGCCGACGCGCATCTGCAGCTCCATGCCGGAATCGGATCTGAGCTGATCGAGGCGGATCTGCATTCGCAGTGCGGCGCGCACCGCGCGCTCGGCGTCGTCCTCGTGGGCGACGGGAGCGCCGAAGATCGCGACGAGTGCGTCGCCGATGACCTTGTCGACCTGGCCACCGTGCAGGACGATGTCGGCTGCGAGTTGCTCGAAGCAGCGGTCGACGAGGTTCTTGACGTGCTCCGGGTCCGCGCTCTCCGACAAGCGCGTGAAGCCGACCAGATCGGCGAAGAGGACGGTGGCCACGCGTCGTTCGTCGTGGCGGGCCACGAGTGGGTGCCCGCAGCTGGGGCAGAAACGGGCCCCGGCGGGTGCTTCGGATCCACACGACGCACAGGTCATGCCGTCATCGTACGGTCGGAACGGACCGAACATTCCGGAATCGAACGTGCCCGTCGACACGTCGGGTTCGGGGTCCCGTCGATGGTGTCCGAATGCGAGGGAAATCCGTCAGGTTCCGTTGGTGCTCACCCCTACGCTGGCCGGATGTCCTCCGCCCGCACACTGCTTCGCGATCGCCGGCTCGCGCTCTTGGTGGCGGGTCAGGCCGCGAACGCGATCGGGAGCTGGTGTGCGCTCGTCGCGGTCTGGGGATACGCGAGTTTTCACTTCCACGCGTCCGCGTCGGATCTCGCGCTCCTCGGAGTGTCGTGGGCGTTGCCGATGGTGCTCCTGGGCCCGGTCGCCGGGATTCCGGTCGATCGGTTCGGACCGAAGCGCGTGCTCGTGGTCGCGGACTCGATCGCGGCCGGCGTGACGCTCCTGTTCATCCTGGCGGGCTCCTTCGAAGTGCTGCTGCTGTTGGGCGCGATCGAAGGCTGCACGAAGGCGTTCGCGGAACCGGCCTTTCAATCGTTGCCGCCGCGCCTCGTCGACGACGAACACCTCGCGGCCGCCAACGGTCTGCTCGGTATGGCGTTCCAGTCGGCCATCGCGCTCGGCCCGTTGCTGGCGGCCGGCTCCATCGGCGCGTTCGGGTTCAGCGGCGCGTTCGTCGTGAACTCACTCACCTATCTCATCGGAGTCGGCGTGCTCCTGCCGTTCCACCTCGGTGCTGCCGCACCGTCCGCGAAGACCGAGCCCAGTCGGCTGCGGGACGAGATGCGGGAGGGTTTCGCCGTGGTCGCCGCCCGCCCTTCGCTGCGGCGGGGTCTGGCGCTGGCGACGAGCGTCTATCTGATCTGGGGTGCGTTCATCGTGATCGAACCCATCTACGTGCGGTCGGTCCTCCACGGCACGCCGACCATGTTCGCCTACCTGCAAGCGACCTTCGGGATTGCGCTCGTCGGGTCCGGTCTGTTCGTCACCGGATTGGGGGACCGTGCGGCGAAGTGGTGGGTCGTCAGTGCTGCGGCGATGGGGTCGGGGCTCGGCGCCGCGATCTACGTCGGGAGCCGCCAGCTGGTGATCGCGTACGTCGGGATCTCGATCTGGGGGATCGCGACCGCCTTCCTCCTCGCACCATTGCGCACGCTGGTGCAACGGGCGTCGCCGATCGAGACCCACGGACGGGTGTTCGCACTCGACGGGATGCTGCACAACAGCGCCGATCTCGTCGCGCTCACCGTGGTCGCCCTGGCGGCCGGAGCCTGGGGCGTGCAGAGCGCGGCCTTGGGGATGGCGCTGGTGCCGGTGACCGGCGGCATCCTGATGCTCGGGGCGATCCGACGCGGCCGGATGCCGATCGATCCCGACCCGCGACTCGAGCCGGCCGCCGCGTAGCCTCGGGGCATGCGCGCCCGGCTCACCGACGACCAGATCGATACTCGGCTCGCGCAGTGTCCCCAGTGGACCCGCGAGGGCGATGCGATCGTGCGGACGGTGGAATGCCTCGACTTCGCGGCTGCCATCGCGTTCGTGGTGCACGTCGGCTTCCTCGCCGAGGCCAAGGACCATCACCCGGACATCGACATCCGGTGGCGAACCGTTCGGTTGCTCCTCACGACCCACGATCTGGGCGGTCTGAGCGAGTGGGACTTCGAACTCGCCGGCGAGATCGATGCGGTCGCGCCGTGATCATCGCCACGCTGGTGGTCCTCGTCGTGCTGCTCGGCTTCGCGGTCGTCATGGGAGTCGCTCGGGATCCAGGGCCGACTGCGATCGACGTCGCGCTCGGAT
>JAENVU010000075.1 GCA_016650415.1 Acidimicrobiia bacterium | reverse complement strand
TTGGTTGGTCGCGAAGCCCGCGTAGGCCTGAATCACCGTGTCGTACGCGCTGCGATCGCGATACGGACCGACGGATCCGAACCCCGTCAGTGACGCGTAGACCACGTCGGGGTTCACCGCCCGAACGTCGTCGTACCCCAACCCCAGGCGATCCATCACTCCGGGACGGAAGTTCTGGATCACCACGTCGGCATCGGCCGCGAGACGCTTCACGATCGCGACGCCTTCCGGTGTCTGCACGTCGACCGCGATGGACCGCTTGCCGCGATTGCACACCAAGAACAGCGAACTCATGCCGTTGACCGCGACACCGACGAATCGAGCGATGTCGCCGATCCCCGGACGCTCGACCTTGATGACCGCCGCACCTTGGTCGGCGAGCAGCGCCGCGGCGTACGGGCCCGTCAGCGCGATCGAGATGTCGAGGACTCGGATTCCGTCCATCGGTCCTGTGGTCATTTCGCACGCACGCTGGTCATCGCGATTCGCCTCTCACCGTGGACAGTCCCGATCTCAATCTTCGAAGTTCGGCGGGCGACCTTCCCGGCGCGCCCGCACGGCTTCTTCGAAATTCTGAGTGGTCAGCCGCACGAAGAGTTGGGTGTGACTCTCCATCTCGATGGCGGCGCGCAAACTGTTCGTCTCCAACCCGGCCCACATCGTCCGCTTCGTGAGCGCGGTTCCCTGCGTACTCCACCCGTTGATCCGATCGGCGAGGTCGAGCGCGGCGGGCAGGAGTTCGTTGTCGGGCACGGCACGCGACACGAGTCCGATCGCCGCAGCCTCGTGGGCATCGACATCGCGTCCCGACAACATCAGTTCGAACGCCCGCGACGAACCAATGGCCCGCGGCAGCAAGAAACTGAGCCCGAGCTCGGTCGCGGTCAATCCGTTGTTGATCCCCGCGGCGCGAAAGTACGCCGACTCCGCGGCAATGCGAATGTCGGTCCCGAGCGTGAGGCACATGCCGCCACCGATCGCCGGACCGTTGATCGCACAGATGATCGGCTGAGGCATCCGCTGCATCGCCGGGATCAGATCGGTGAGCACGGTCATCGCGCGGGTCGCGATCCGGGTGAGCGTGAGGCCGTCGATGTTGGGTGGCGCACTGCCGTCGTTGCTCATGTCGGCACCCGAGCAGAACCCGCGGCCCGCGCCGGTGAGCACCACACACGTGATGTCGTTATCGGCCCCGACCTGCTCGAACGCCTCGTGCAGCGGCACCATCAACTCGAACGCCATCGAGTTCATCCGCTCCGGCCGATTCAACGTGATCACCGCCGTATGGGGTCGGGGTCTGTCGATCAGGACTGGGGCCGTACGCTCGGTAGTCATCGCGAGCGGCACAGTAATTGATCCGTCTCACCCCGAGGAGCGCTCATGCCCGGACAACTCGATGGCCGCGTGGCCGTGGTCACCGGCGCCGGCGCCGGGATCGGCCGGTCGATCGCGCGGGCGTTTGTCGCCGAAGGCGCCCGAGTCCTGGTCGCGGAGCTCAACCCGACGCTGGGCCAGGAGGCCGCCGACGAGCTCGGCGACGATGCGGCGTTCCGGACCGTCGACGTCGGCGTGAAGGAAGAGAACGAGGCGATGATCGCCGATGCCGTCGACCGGTGGGGCACGATCGACATCCTCGTGAACAACGCGTGGGGCGGCGGCGAGATCAGCCGGGTCGAGCGCAAGACTCCTGCCCAGATGGCCCACGGCATGAATGTCGGCTTCTACGGCCCGCTCTGGGCGATGAACGCGGCGCACGCAACGATGCGCGCGAACGGCTACGGCCGGATCGTCAATCTGTGTTCGCTCAACGGCGTCAACGCCCACATGGGGACCCTCGAATACAACACCGCGAAGGAAGCGTTACGCGCCGCGACCCGTACCGCCGCCCGGGAATGGGCACCGACCGGCATCACCGCCAACGTGATCTGTCCCGCCGCGAAGTCGGCCGCCTTCGCGGCCGTCATGGGCGAGCATCCCGAACTCGTCGCGGTCGCCGACGCGTCCAACCCCATGGGCCGGATCGGCGACTGCGACACCGACATCGCACCCGTCGCCGTCTTCCTCGCCAGCGAGGGCAGCCGCTATCTCACCGGCAACACCCTCTTCGTCGACGGTGGGAGCCACATCAACGGTGCCGCCTGGGCACCCGACCTGGACTGATCAGTCGAACGGCGGCAGGTTCGGCAGACCACCCGCGATCAACTCGTCGGCGCGCACTCGCAACGC
>JAENVU010000074.1 GCA_016650415.1 Acidimicrobiia bacterium | reverse complement strand
TTTTTGCTCCAACCGCTCGATGGATTCGCGCTCGCGCGCGGTACCTGGCACTGGGGGCCGTTTCCGCTCGGAGACCGGCCCGTTCACCTCTGGAATGTTCAAGGGAAGCGATATGCCGAAGACAACCGTTGTGCGGAGTTGGGTCCGCGAATCGACTCGAGGTTCGAGATCGATGCGTGATTGGACGGCGACCGCGACGGCGACCGCGACCGCGAGGGTGCCGGCCGCCGACACTGCGGCGCACCGGGCCGGCCGCCTCGGAGTGGCGGCGATGCTCGCGGCGCTGGTCGTCCTGCTCAGCGCCGTGCCGGCGATGGCGGCGCCGATCGTCGCGGTCGTGCACACCGGGCTCGGTGTGGGTCAGGCGATCGTGCTCGGGCTGGTCGAGGGCATCACCGAGTATCTGCCCATCTCGTCGACGGGCCACTTGCTCGTCACGTCACGCCTGCTGGATCTGCCCCATTCCGGCAAGGCCGGCGATGCACTCAAGTCGTACGAGATCGCGATCCAATCGGGTGCGATCGTCGCCGTGCTCGGGCTCTACCGGCACCGCTTCACGACGATGATCGAAGGCATCACGAAGAAGAGCATCGCCGGCCGTGAACTCCTCATGGGGTTGGCGATTGCGTTCGTCCCCGCCGCGGTGGTCGGGCTGGTGGGCGAGAAGGTGATCAAGAAGCATCTCTTCGGAGTGGGTCCGGTCATCGGTGCCTGGGCCGTGGGCGGAGTCCTGATCCTGGTGTTGGTCGCGCGGGGGCTGCTCACCAAGCCGGGCGGCCGTCCGCTCGAAGCATTGACCTCTCGCGAGGCCGCGATCATCGGGATCGCTCAGGTCGCGGCACTGTGGCCGGGAACGAGCCGGAGCCTGGTGACGATCGTTGCCGCGCTGCTGCTCGGCCTGTCGATGTCGGCGGCGATCGAGTTCTCGTTCCTGCTCGGCGTGCTGACGCTGGGTGCCGCGACCGCGTATTCGGTCGTGAAAGACGGTTCCGCGATGGTCGACTCGTTCGGCCTGCTCACGCCGCTCATCGGGCTCGTCGTCGCGTTCGGTGCCGCAGTGGTGTCGGTGCGATGGATGGTGACCTACCTCCAGAAGCACAGCCTCGCGATCTTCGGCTGGTACCGCATCGGCGTGGCGGCGATCGCGCTGGTGCTGCTCGCGACGAACGTGATCTGACCCCGAGGCTTCGCCCGCGGTCCTTCTACACTGCCGCGGGTGGAGCGAGTCGACGCGATCATCGCGGGTGTGAACAAGGCGGGGACCACGTCGCTGTTCGTGTCGTTGAGTGAGCATCCCGACGTGGTCCCGTCGGCGGTCAAGGAATCCCGCTACTTCCTCCCGGCCCGGTACGGCCATCCGTTGGAACCGGTGTCGGCGTGGGACGCCCTGTTCGCGGCTGCGGATCGTCCGGTGCGACTCGAAGCGACGCCGTCGTACTTCTACGGCGGCAGTGACGTTGCGAACGCCATGCAGATGACGCTCACCAACCCGAAGATCGTGCTCGTGTTGCGCGAACCGGTGGCCCGGGCGATCTCGTTCTTCGAGTACCAGAAGATCCGGTTGCGGCTGCCGCAGGATCTCGGCATCGAGGCGTACCTGGCGAGCGCGGATGCGCTCGCCGACGCGGATTTCGCCAACCCCGACAACGAGAAGTACATGGCGGTTCGGGGTGGCAGGTACGCAGATTGGCTCCCGGAGTGGTGGGAGGTCCTCGGTCGGGATGGGGTGAAGATCGTCTGGTTCGACGACCTCGTCGCGGACGGCGCGGCCGTGTTGCACGACGTCGCGACCTGGCTCGGACTCGAGCCCGACCGGCTCTCCGACGCCGGACTGCGATCCGAGAACCGCACGACCCCATTTCGGAACGCGCGGTTGCAGCGGCTGGCCCTCGCGTTCAACGACGGGTCCGAGCGGATCCTGCGGCGCGTGCCCGGAGTCAAGCGGCGCCTGCGATCGTGGTACTTCGCACTCAACGGGCGCTCGAAGGAACCCGGTGCCGTCCCGGACTCGGTCTGGGCGGGGTTGGCCGAGCGATTCGTCGAACCGAATCAGCGCCTCGGTGCCCTGCTCGACGATGCCGGTCTGGCGCGGCCCGCGTGGCTCGGGTCCTGATTCATCCGTTCAGCGCGGCGTCGGGATCTTCGGCGAGGTCGACGGGCGGCGCGATCTCCCGCAGGCGGCGTCGAGTCATGCGCACGACCGAGAGGTACAACCCGCCGCCGACGACACCCGCGACCGCGAGGAAGGCCAGTGCGTCGACACGGGCATGTGGCTCGATCTCCTGGTGGATCAGCCAGGCTGCGAGCCCGAACCCACCGGCGATGGCGGCAGTCCGGGGAAGCGCGTGCGGGAAGATCGGTTGGCCGAGCCGGCGCCGGAGGACCACACCCATCACCACCGCGCCGATGGAGTAGGCGAGGGTGTGGCCGATCCCGATCGCGCCGGCGAGCGCGGTCCCGTGTACGAACGCACCGATCCCGAACATCGCACCCGCGCCGATGACGGCGGTCCCGAGCGCGACGAGCGCGGGAGTCTTGCTGTCGCCCAGCGCGTAGGACGCGCGGGCGAACAGCAGGAACGCGCTGTAGGGAAACAGGCCGAGTGCCAACGATGCCAACGCGGCCGCGAGGACGCTGGCTCCGCCCTTGCTCGCCCCGACCGCGATGACCCGCATCGCGGGGAGCGCGAGGGCGACCATGGCCGCGGAAACGGGGACGATCAGTAGCGCCATGTTGTCGAGAGCCCAACGGAGTTGGCGCGCGAAGTTCGGAAGATCGTGGTTGGCGGCGTCGTTGCTCAGCTCGGGCAGGATCGTCGTGTGCACCGGCTGGGCGAGGATCGCGTAGGGCGCCATGATCGCCACGAACGCGAACTGGTAGGCGACGACACCACCTTCGACGCGGTTCCCCATCGCGATGGCGGCGGCCAGCAGGATCCCGATACCACCGTGCTGGAAGACGGCCCAGGTCGAGAGCTTCAACAGCTTGCGGAGTTCGGCATCGGGGCGCGCGATGCGCGGTCGGAGCTTGAAGCCGGTTCGCTCCAAGGCAATGGCCGGGACCCCGACGAACCCGATCACGCCGAGCATGCCGCCCGCGGCGAGCATCAAGCGCTCGGTCCCGGTCAGATCGAGCGACGGGCGCGGTCCGGTCAGGATCTGGAACGCGATGAGCGCGCCGACCACGGCGACGGTGTTGGCGATCGGCGCCATCGCCGTCGCAATGAACCGACGCTTGGCGTAGAGCACCGCGGTGGCCACGGTGCCGATTGCGTAGAGGAGAATTTGGAAGACGAAGAAGCGCGTGAGATAGGTCGCGAGTTCCTGCTGGCGGTGCCGGAGGAGCGGGTTCGGCGCGCCGCTCGCGATGAGACGGCCGATCTGCGGGGCGAGGACGAACCCGACGAGGGCGATCGCGCCGAGGACGACGAGTGCGAGTCCGAGCACGCCGGACGCGAGCCGTTCCGCCTCGGCGTCGTTCTCGCGCTCGAGGTGGCGGACGAAGGTGGGGACCAGCACGGCCGAGAGCGCGCCCGCCGCGAGGAGTTCGAACAGCACGTTGGAGACGGCGCTCGAGGATTGGTAGGTGTTCCCGAGGTAGGTCGTGCCGAGGATGACCGAGATCACCCAGATCCGCACGAATCCGATGCCGCGCGACGCCAACGTGGCCGCGCCCATCATGCGGGCGGCGCGGGTCGGCGGGTTCGGCACGCTGCGCTCGGTGGCCATTCCCGTCATCGTCGCACGGCCGGGCGTCGGACATCGGCCCATGCTCGTCAGAACCAAATCGGCAACGACCGTAATCTCGGGCGGTTCGATCTCATTCACTAGGGCTCGGCCCATTGCGGGGATCTTCCCCTACACTGGCCTCCCTGCGCTCGTAGCTCAACGGATAGAGCATCTGACTACGGATCAGAAGGTTGGGAGTTCGATTCTCTCCGAGCGCACCAAGAACGGGCAGGTCAGGGCACCGTCGAGGAGCCCTAGCGTGATGTAGCTGCGCAAATGGCAGCCACGCTGGCAGCCACCCGGTTCCGAGACGCTCGCTTAGCTCGCACCGAGTGCCTCCTGAATGCGGTCGGCAGCGTCCCGCTGAGCCGGTGGGAGGACCCGTGCGTAGATGTTCGCGGTGATCTCCAGACCGGCGTGGCCGAGGGTCCGCGAGACCACCTCCAGGGGAACCCCCGCAGCCAGCATCGTGGTGGCGCACGAGTGGCGCAGGCTCTTGAACCGTCGCCGACCGAGACCGAGTCGCTCGGTCAGGTCAGCGAACCGGGTCGTCACGTTGTCCGGGTCGAGTGGGGTTCCCTTCGGGGTCGTGAACACGAAGCCGGTGTCAATCCACTCGGGTCCGGCTGCCAGACGCTCGGCGGCTTGCCTGGCCCGCTGCTCTCGGAAGGCAGCGATCGCAAATGCCGGGAGGGGGACGACCCGGCGTGACCGTTCGGTCTTCGGTTCGCTGGTGACCAGACCCTTGCCTTTGCGTCGACTCAGTGTCTGGACGACGTTGGCGGTTTCTTCGTCGAGGTCGATCTCGGACCACGTGAGTCCCAACACTTCACCGCGTCGGAGTCCAGTACCGAGGGTGCAGATCACAGTTGCGCCAAGGGTGGTCCCGCGGCATCCGGCGATGAGTGCCAGCGCCTCTTCCTTGGTGAGCACGTCCTCGATCTGAGCGTCAGCACCGCGTGGAGCGTCCGTCAAGGCGACGGCGCACCCGGCGACTTCATCAGCGACCTGCCCGTCAACTCCTTCATCCACCCCGCTGGCCTTCCCATCAACACCTCCACGATCGAAGTGTTGCGACCACCAGTTGAACCCGGTCAGGTACCGGCGATCGCGTTTCCCGTTCTTCCAGCCGAGGTCGACGACCCCACGCCACCGACCTGACGCGGCCTGGTAGATGCTTCCTTCGCCGTTCCCACGCTTGCTCATGTCGGTCTCCGTTCAGTCGAGATAGTCGGGGAATAGCAGTCGGTCCTGTGCCCTGCCAGCGTCGCGAGTGAAGTTGCTCAGGTAAGCGGGGTCGTATCGGTCCGCAGGGTTCCGGCGATTCCACTTGGCGAGCAGGGCCGAACCCCGTTCAGACGATTCGGCGGCGAAGACGGCGAGCCTCATCTGTTTGGCCTTGAGCGCACGTGGGAAGCGACGCAACACGCTTCGGCGCGCAATCTGGTAGTGGTGCGCGAGTTGTCGCGGTGTCATCGCCGGATCGACCACGAGGTGGAATCGGGAGCACGCAGTAATAGGCGTGCTGTGAACGCCGGTCGAAAGCTGGAGCGCGCGCCGGTCGAAAACGGGAGCGCTTGGGCAAGCTAGCGGACGGTGTCGGCGGGGGTCTCAGGTGTGGGTCGGGCGGCCCGTCGGGTGCGGGTCTTGGCGTCGTTGAGCCGATAGCTGTCGCCTTTGGTTTCGATGATGCGGCAGCGGTGGGTGAGTCGGTCGAGGGTGGCTCCGGTGAGCCGTTCGGAGCCGAGCACTTCGGGCCAGGACTCGAACGGCAGGTTCGTGGTGACGATGAGGCTGGTGCGTTCGTACGCGGTGGCAATCACGTCGAAGAGCAGCTCGGCACCGATCTTGGTGGCGGGGACGTAGCCGAGTTCGTCGAGGACCAACAGATCCAACTTGGCCAGGGCGGCCTTGAGTCGTCCGAGGGTGCGTTCGTCGCGGGCCTCAATGAGCGTGGTGACCAGTTCGGTGACCCGGAAGAACCGGGTCTTGTAGCCCTTGGCGCATGCTTGCGCGGCGAGACCCGTCGCGAGGTGGGACTTGCCGGTGCCAGGGTTTCCGACGAACAGGACGTTTTCGCGTTTGTCGATGAAGTCGCAGCGCGCCAGCTCGGCGATCAACGCCTTGTTCACCGACGGCCGCGCCGCGTAGTCGAAGGTGTCCAACGACTTCAGCGTCGGGAACCTTGCCGCCTTCAACCGCCGTTCGGCCGCTCGGCGTTCGCGTTCGAGCAGCTCCAGCTCGGCGAGCTGCAACAGGTAGTTGAGGTGATCGGCGTTGTCAGCCGCGGCTTGGCGGGCGACCTTCTCGCACTCGGCGCCAATAGTCGGCAGGCGCAACGCTTTGAGGTGGTGGCGTAGCAGCACCAACGACTTCGTTTCGGTGGCTGTGGTCATGTTCAGGTTCCTGTCTGGGTCAGGGCGCCATACGCGCCGAGGTCGGGTGGGGGGATCGAGAACGCTTTGAGATGCGGGCGGGTCTACAGTCGAGACCAACACCTGACCGGAGCTACGTCCGAGTGGTTCCCGCAGGTGGGCTGCCCGTGTCGGGCAGTGGGAGGTTTGGGCATGGGCAGGTCGAAGCAACTTCGTATGCGTTCGGTGGTGCTGGCTGCCGTCATCGCCCTGGCCGCACCGGCGGCCGGGATCGCGGCCTCGGGACCGGCAAGTGCGGCACCGAGTACCAAGCCGTACATCGTGGTCGTCACGGCGGGTACGTCGCCGACGGCCAATGCCGAGGCGCATGGTGTGACGCCGACGCAGGTGTACACGTCGGCCCTGGTCGGTTACGCCGCCGATCTGACCAAGACCCAAGTGAAGGAACTCCGGGCCGATACCGCCATCGAGTCGGTCACCGCCGACACAACGACCGTCGTTGACCCCGGTGTCGTCGCCGTTGTGCCGCAGCCCGCTCAGGTGACGGCGGTTGTAGTGCAACGGGTGGGTGCGCTTGCGAGCTCGACCGCAAAGATCGACGGGATCGACGAGCGGGTCGATGTTGATGTCGCCATCCTCGATACGGGCATCGACAGCACCCACCCCGACCTAAACGTGGTCGGCGGGTTCGACTGCGTCAATGGAACAACCATCGAAGACGTTATGGGTCATGGGACCATGGTCGGCGGCCTGGTCGGAGCGATCGACAACTCGATCGGACACGTCGGCGTCGCCCCTGGCGCACGCCTGTGGTCCATCCGAGTAGGAACAAAGAACGGCAGCGTTCACAAGTCGTCACTGCTCTGCGGCATCGACTGGGTGACCGCCCATGCAGGCACGATCGAGGTCGCCAACTTGAGCCTGGCTGTTCCCGAGAAGATCAGTGCCTGCGACACCAAGAGCACGAAGCCGTTGCATGCAGCGGCGTGCGCTTCCGTGGCGGCCGGGGTGACGTATGTGGCTGCGGCGGGGAACGAGAAGAA
>JAENVU010000073.1 GCA_016650415.1 Acidimicrobiia bacterium | reverse complement strand
GGGGAGACCGTCCGCGTCGATCACGGGTGCGTCGCCGTCGAACACCAGGCAGCCGCCGACGATCCGATCCGCGTGGAGGCATCCGGATCCGAACTGCCACCGACCGGTGACCCGGAATCCACCGTCGACCCGACGGGCCTGGCCCACCGGGTAGAGCAGCCCCGAGGTGAGCAGATCCATCTGGGGATAGAGCTCCCGAGCAACCGACTCTTCAACGCGCGCCGCGTAGTGCCCGCTGTCCGAGCAGATCATCGCGACCCAGGCGGTCGAGGCATCGTGGTACGCCAGCGTCTCCACTAGCCGGGCCTGGTCCAGGATCGGCATCTCGGGTCCACCCCAGCTGCGCGGAAAGGCGATCCGAAAGATCCCGGCGCGGCGCATCGCCTCGACCAGGTCATCGGGGAGGCGCCGGTCGCGGTCGATCGCGGAGGCCGACGCTTCGATCATCGGGCCGAGCTGTCGAGCATTCTCGAGAATGCGATCCGCATCGAGTTCCGAGGTCGCGTCGTCGGGCACGCGCCGACCATGCCACGGGAAGGGCCGGCGGGACCAGAACGCGATCCGGGAGGCCGGGATGTAAGGATCCGAGAATGGATCGACACGACCCGGGATACTGGAACAGCCGTTGGCCATCCGAGGACGGCGGTCCGGCCCGGACCGAGATCCCGCGCTCGGGTACCGGGCTCGGGATCAGCGCCACCGACGAACTCGTCGTGACCTCTCGCGACGCGGTGGTCACGACGATGATCGTGCTCCGGGATCCGGGCGAGGTGTACGTGCTGTGTCACACCGGAGGTGCCGACGCCATCTCGTGGGTGGAGCGCATCGACGCCACGACCTTGTCCGTCCTCGATCGCTCCCCCGATCTTCCCGGGGGCAAGACCTGGCCCGGTGGGCTCGCCGCCCACGCCAACGGATCGATCTACGTGGTGTTCGGGCGTCACGTCCATCGGCTCTCGGCGGGTCTCGATCTCATCGCGTCGGCCGAGCTGCCACGCGACCGTCCGTACAACAGCTTCGTGATCCTCCCGGACGGTCACCTCGCCACCAAGGATTTCGGCGGTGCGCTGACCCCCGGGGTCGAACAGACCGACGACGAGTCGTGCGAACTCGTCATCATCGAACCCGAGCACCTCGGCATCGTCGGTCGCGTGACGACACCGGAGCGGTCCGTCGCCCGCATCTCCGCCGACGGCGACGCCGTCTACATCGTGGGGGTCGACCACCTCTGGCGCGCCCACTGGGACGGCGCGGCGATCACCCTCGACTCGGCCTTCCAGCCCCGCTACCGCACCGATCCCGGCCAGACCTACGGATGGGATGCGGTCATCACGGCGGGTGCGGCCTGGTTCCTCGACAACGGCGACGGCAGCAACGGGTACGCGGGAACGTTCCGCGGTCAGGGCATCTCGCCCGGTCCCCTCCACCTGGTGCGGGTCGACCTCGCGACCGCGTCGGTCACACTGACCGAGATCTGTGGACTCCCGCTCGGGATCGTCGCCAACCCGCCCGCGATCGACGCGAGTCGCAGCATCGCCGTCGGGTACGACAGCGCCAACGGCGTCCTGGCCGCGTTCGACATCGCGCCCGACGGCAGGTGCTCGCCGCGCTGGAGCCGCGAGCAGAACCACGCGTGCCACCCCGTTCTCTATCCCGACACCGGCGAACTCGTCACCAACGATCACGACGGTGAGCGCATGATGGACCAGATCGTGCTCCTCGACATCGAGACCGGCGCCGAACTCGCCCGAGCCGATACCGGCAGCCCCCTGCAGTCGGTCGTGTTCCTCGCGCCCGGCTTCGAACGCGACCTCTACTACTGCGCGTTCCCGACGATCGCTCGCATCTCCGTGGTCACCACACCGTGACCGACGGCTCCCGGTAGCCGCTTCACTTCAGCCCCGGTGGGCGACGACGAGACAGTCGATGGCCTGCTTCGTGCCGTCGTCGGTCTCCGTCTCCACGGCCCGACTGATGAGCTCCGCCCGATCGATCACCAGGTCCGCCGGTCCGCCACTCATCAGATCCACTCGAATCAGCTCGGGCGTCGGCAGCACGGTCGGGTCCTGGGGACCTCCGATTCCGTCGTCCAGGTTGCTGAGGTCGTGCGCGACCATCACGAACCGGCCGCCGGGCGCGAGCGCAGTCGCCGCGGTACCCAGCATCGCCGCCCGCTCGTCCGCCGGCAGCTGCACGTAGAAGATGATCACCAGGTCGTAGGTCTCGGATCGTCCCGTCCAGGTCGTGATGTCCGCGACCACCCACTCGACGTCGACGTCGCTCTCCGCCGCGAGTCGGCGACCCTTCTCGATTCCCACCTCGGAGAAATCGACCGCGGTCACCGACCAACCGCGACGGGCCAACCACACCGCGTTCCGACCCTCCCCACACGCCAGGTCGAGCGCGCGGCCGGGGGCCAGATCATCGATCAACGCGGGAAGGAACTGGTTGGGTTCGGTGTGCCAGACGTATGCCGCGGTGTCGTAGCGGTGATCCCATTCGTTCGCGTCCATCATCGACTCCCCATCGGTTCCCGGCCGGCACCCGCGGGTCCGGCAAACGCCTGCGCGATCGACATCCACTGGGTGGCAACCGCGCCGGCCACCTGCAGGCCGGTATCGGCAACATGCCGGCGTTGCGTCACGACCAACGCGAAGCCCGACGCCGATCCCACCACCCGATCTTCTGCGGCGGGATCGCCCCACGTCCACGTGTCACCGTCGGGGGCCGTGAGCTCGACGGACACCGACACCTCCGGCACCTCGAGTCCGCGGGTCGTGAACGAGTTGGCGAAGGTCCGCACGCCGATGTGCGCGACCTGGCGCAGCGCGCGGGTGAGACGGTGCTCGGCGCCGAGCGCGTCGGCGACATCCTGCCCGTGGGCCCAGGTCTCCATGATCCGGGCGGTCAGCGACGACGCGAGGCTCATCGGCGGTCCGTACCACGGCACGCGGGTCGACGGATCGAGATTGAGGAAGATCGCGAGCATCGACTCCCGTGAGGCGGTGAACCAGGTGAGCACCTCGGCCGGATCCATGTCACGGGATCGACGGCTGATCCGCTCGGTGATCCCGTCGGGATCCTCCAATG
>JAENVU010000072.1 GCA_016650415.1 Acidimicrobiia bacterium | reverse complement strand
GCTCGCATGGAGCGCATCGTCGGCGACCTGCTCGATCTCGCACGAACCGACGAAGGTGGGATTCCCACCGCGATGGTCGACCTCGACGACATCGTCTTCGACGAGGCCACTCAGCTCCGCCGGCCCTCCATCGAGGTACACAGCGACCACGTGTCGGCGGGACGAGTTCGCGGCAGCCGTGAACAACTCACTCGCATCGTCCGCAACCTCCTGGACAACGCGACGCGGCACGCGCGTTCGAAGGTCCGCGTCACGCTGAGCACCTCCGATGCGGTGTACTTCACCGTCGAAGACGACGGTCCCGGCATTCCGGTCGACCAGCGGGAGCACGTCTTCGAGCGGTTCACCCGACTCGACGAAGGACGCGCCCGCGACGCCGGCGGCCTCGGACTGGGGCTGGCCATGGTCCGCGCGAACGCCGAGCATCACGGCGGGTCCGTCGTGATCCTCGACTCGGCCGATGCGGAGTATCCGGGCGCCCGGGTGGTCGTCCGGCTGCCGATCCCGGACGATGCCGTCGACCTACCAGGGCATCGCGGTGCCGCCGTTGGGCCGCAAGATCTGTCCGGTCATGAACGAGGCTCGTTCGGAGACCAGGAACAGGATTGAATCGGCGACGTCCTGGGCCGATCCCACTCGCTTGAGCGGGGCCATCGCGCCGAACCGCTGCCGGTATTTCTCGAGGCGCTCCGGATCGACATTGCCATCGGCGTCGACGAAGTTGTGCCGGGAGAAGTTCGTCTCGATGACGCCGGGAGCGAGCGCATTGACCCGGATCCCCAGCGGACCCGCCTCGCACGCGAGCGTCTTGGTCAGCATCGCGACCGCGGCCTTGGTCATGCCGTAACACGCGAGCGTCGGTGCCGGCGTGTCGATCGCCCCGGACGACACATTGATGATGTTGCCCGAGCCCTGTTCCCCCATGACCCGCAGCGCCGCCTGGCAGCCATAGAAGACGCTCTTCAGATTGATCGCGAGGATGCGCTCGAACTCCTCGTCCGAGCATTCGGCGATCATGCGGTTGTGCGGGACGCCGGCGATGTTGCCCACGACATCGACGCGACCGAACTCGCTCTTCGCCCCGTCGATCAACGCGTCGACCTCGGCGCGTTGGGTCACGTCGGTCGGGACCGCCCGGGCCGTTCCGCCCGCGGCGGTGATCTCCGCGACGGTCGCGTTGGCGGCGTCGAGGTCGATGTCGCCACCGACCACGGTCGCGCCCGCGTCGGCGAGCGTGAGCGCGGTCGCCTTTCCGATGCCACTGCCGGCGCCGGTCAACACGGCTACCTGTCCCGAAAGATCGAATCCACTGACGGCCATCGCCATACCTCCGTTGAGTCGAGATCGGAGACTAGAGGCTGCGCCGAGAGGCACCCACTCCGGGGCGGAGCCGGTACTCTGCGAGTCCCCCATGGCCGAGTTCTCCGTCGCGAGCTTCAACCTGCACTGGGGCGTCGACATGCGAGGGCACGCCTTCGACGTCCTCGGCGCGGTCCAGACCATCGATGCGGACGTCGTGGTGCTCCCCGAATCGTGGCGGCCCGGCGACCGGCCGGCAGTGATCGACGAGCTGGCGAGCGTCACCGGCGCCACCCTGCACGACGTTGCGTTCATCTCTGATCGCAATCCCGCGAAACCCCGTCGACTCCAGGTCGGTGGCGGCCCGGCCGGAACCTGTGGGCTCGCCGTGCTGTCGCGGCTGCCGGTCCTCGGCGCGACCACGGTTCCCCTCCCGACGGCGCCGGGCGACGTGATCGAACAACGTCAGGCGATCATCCTCGAGGTGGAAGTCGGGGGTTCGGCGGTCGCGATCGCGGGGATTCACGCATCCCATCGACTCTGGGGCTCGCTCCCTCAACTGCGCACGCTGGACCGCGCGCTCGCGCGGCGGTCCGTTCCGTCGGTCATCGCCGGCGACTTCAACATGTGGGGGCCACCGATCGCGGCGACGCTCCGGAACCGCCGCCGCGCGGTACGCGGCCGCACCTGGCCGGCGTGGAGACCACACAGCCAGATCGACCACATCTGGATCGAGGACCGCTTCGACGTCATCGACACCGCGATCGGACCCAACGTCGGGTCGGATCACCGATCGGTACGCGCCACCCTCCAGGTGAGGTAGAACGACTCGACATCGGCGAGGAGGACACCATGGCGCACGAAGTACGCGGGGTCGTAGCCCGAGCGAAGGGTCAACCGGTGGCCATCGAGACCATCGTGGTCCCCGATCCGGGCCCGGGCGAGGCCCTGATCGACGTTCAGGCCTGCGGGGTGTGTCACACCGACCTGCACTACCGCGAGGGCGCGATCAACGACGACTTCCCGTTCCTGCTCGGCCACGAAGCTGCGGGCACCGTTGCTGCCGTCGGTCCCGACGTGAGTTCGGTCGTTCCGGGCGACTTCGTGGTCCTCAACTGGCGGGCCGTGTGCGGAGAGTGCCGGTCCTGTCGACGGGGCAAGCCGTGGTACTGCTTCGCCACCCACAACGCGACCCAGCCGATGACACTCCAAGACGGGCAGCCGCTCACCGCCGCGCTCGGAATCGGGGCGTTCGCCGAGAAGACCCTCGTGGCCGCCGGCCAAGCCACGAAGGTGAACCCGGCGGCGAGCCCCGCCGCGGCCGGGCTCCTGGGCTGCGGCGTGATGGCCGGCCTCGGCGCGGCCATGCACACCGGCGACGTGCAGCCCGGCGATTCGGTGGCCGTGTTCGGCTGCGGTGGCGTCGGGAATGCGGCGATCGTGGGTGCGCGACTCGCCGGGGCTGCCACCGTGATCGCGATCGACCTCGACGCCAAGAAGCTCGACCTGGCCCGCCGGTTCGGCGCGACCCACACCGTCGACGCCAGCGCGGGCGACGTCGTCGAGGCGGTGCGCGCACTGACCGACGGCAACGGTGCCGACGTCTGCATCGAAGCGGTCGGACGGCCCGAGGTCATGCAGCAGGCGTTCTTCGCCCGGGACCTCGCGGGCACCTTGGTGCAGGTCGGCGTGCCCGACCCGTCGATGATCATCGAACTCCCGATGATCGAATTCTTCGGACGGGGTGGGGCGCTCAAACCGAGTTGGTACGGCGATTGCCTGCCCAGTCGCGATTTCCCGATGCTGATCGACCTCTACCTGCAGGGCCGACTGCCCCTGGACGACTTCGTCACCGAGACCATCGCCCTCGACGCCGTCGAAGACGCGTTCCACAAGATGGAACGGGGCGAGGTGCTGCGGTCGGTCGTCGTGCTCTGACGCTGCCGGTCGGCACTCAAGGGGCGGCCGTCTCGGGTCGATGTGCCCGGGGTATCGGACTCTGGACCGAAGGAAACCCATGAGGACACTCGTCGGCACCACTCACCACAGCACCACCAGCGACGACGCCACCGGCAACGACGACCAGCGGTCGCTGGTCAGTCGCGTCCTGGCGAACCCGCTGGTAGGGCTTTCACCCTGGATTCTGTATTCGATCGTCGAGGGCAACGGTCGCCTCGAACTGTCGGCCGCACTCGCCCTGGGCCTGGCCCTGACGATCCTCTTCTTGAACTGGATCCACGGTGGCACTCCGAAGCTCCTCGAGTACTCCGACGTCGCGTACTTCGCCGGTCTCGCCGTCGTCGTCGCGTTCGCGGGCCCCGCGACCCGTCACTGGCTGGAGCTCTGGGGTGGCGAGGTCGCCAACGTCGCGCTGCTCACCATCGCGCTCGGCTCCATCGTGCTGCGGATGCCCTTCACCCTCCCGTACGCGCGCGAAGACTCCCCCGAGGAGATCTGGCACACCCCGGAGTTCCTCCGCGTGAACTACTTGATCGCATGGGTTTGGGTCCTCGCGTTCGGCATCGAAGCACTCTCGGGGCTGATCGGTGACGCGGTGCTCCACAACGCCGACAACATCTGGACCGGCTGGATCATCCAGACCCTGCCGCTGATCATCGCCGCGCAGTTCACGATCTGGTACCCCAACCGGCTCGAAGCACTCCGGGACGGTCGCGTCGAGTCGGCACCGACCGTCCGCGACTTCTACGGAACCGTCACTCCCTGGATCACCATCGTCGGCATCATCACGCTGTCGGTCGACGGCGCACCGGAGATCGTGGGCATCGGGTTGATCGCCGCCGGCATCCTCCTCACGCGCTCACTCACCTCGAAGCCGGGAGGCGCGCCTGCTCTACGCTCGGACGGATGAGAGACCAGTCGGTACACCTGAGTCGGCTCGATCGCGTCATCACCCACGGGACATTCTCGATCGACGGCGAGGATTTCGAGGTCGACAACAACATCTGGATCGTGGGCGATGACGACGAGTGCATCGTCATCGACGCCGCCCATGAGGCCGCGCCGATCGTGGCTGGCATCGACGGCCGCCACGTGGTGATGATCCTCTGCACCCACGGCCACAACGATCACATCAACGTCGCAGTCGAGCTCGCCGACGCGGTCGGCGCACCGATCGCACTCCATCCCGACGATCGCATGCTCTGGGATGTCGTTCACCCCGACCGGGCCCCGGACCAACCGATCGCCGACGGCGACGTCTTCCGGGTCGGGTCGACGACGTTGCGCGCGCTGCACACTCCCGGTCATTCACCGGGGGGTGTCAGCCTGTACGACGAGGCCGGCGGTCGCGTGTTCTCCGGCGACACCCTGTTCAAGGGCGGACCGGGCGCCACCGGCCGATCATTCTCCGACTACGACACGATCCTGCAGTCGATCCGGACCCGGCTGTTGACCCTGCCGCCGGACACCGTGGTCCACACCGGTCACGGCGACGACACCACGATCGGTCAGGAGGCCGAGTAGCCGTCGTTGCGCACCGCGGTGTACCCACCGTTGCGCAGGGTCAGTCCCCGCCACCGGTCGAACGTGGCGTAGCCGATGTCGTGGGCCACGGGCACGGGGCCCGAGCGATGGATTCCTCCGAACGCTTCGAGGACGGCGAAGCCGTCGCCGTTCGGCGTGATGACGATGTCCCGGGCGACGTCGAACCCGAAGTAGGAGAACCGGAGCCGGGCCGCGGTTCCGAAGGTCCAGACTCCGCCGAAGCCGTCGAGCAGTACCGCGCCCTTCCCGTCCAGGGAGACCGCGAGCGACCGGGCGATGTCCCAGCCCGGCCAATACGGACCGCGACCCGAGATTTGTTGTGCGGAACCGGCCCGGTGGATACCACCCCACCCGTCGAGGACGTAGTAGCCCGCACCGTCGGCGGTGAGGACGATGCTGCGCGCGATGTCGAATCCGAAGTACGGCCCCCGCACAGAGCGGAGCGGGCCGGTAGCGGCCGACCCGAAGAGATGGACGCCGCCGAACCCGTCGAGCACGACGTAGCCCTGACCATCGGGAGTGGCGGCGATGTCGCGGGCAATGTCCCAACCGAACGAAGGCGATCCGTAGGACGGCGCACTGCCGACGGTCCGCACCGATCCATTACCGTTCAAGACGTAGTAGCCCCCCGCGCCCGGAGCCACGGACCGACCGGCTTGTCGAATCGACAAGGGGCAGTCGCGGGCCTCGTCCACACCGAAGCCGAGCCGGTCCGGCGGGCACCCGCCGTTGAGGCCGTTGAACGTCAGCATCCGGTTGTAGAGCTTGAGCACTTCGGTGCCGTAGCTGGGGGCGCTCGCCCACTTGCCGGGCCCACCCATCAAGTTCCAGGTCGGGGCCGTCCCCTTCGCGAAGAAGTGGTCGTAGTTGTAGACCGCGAGGACCGGATCGAGCGCACCGGTCGAACGGCGGCCGTACCACTCGACGACCGGAGGATTCGCGAGCGTGGCCGCGCGGGAGGTCGGATCGGCGAAGTTCTTGAGGTGTTGGATCTGAGCCCGGACACCGACCCGGGCCGAGAGGAACTGGCGACCCGAGTTGCACGAGTCGCACGCTCCCATGCCGGCGTAGTTGAAGTTCTCGGGCTTGACGATGCTGCCCACGAACCCGAGGTACCCCGTCTCCAGGATCGACTGTGCGAACGCAATGTCACCCCGCACGCCTTCCTTCAAACCCTCTTCGACGTAATAGGAGGCGAACTCGTCGATCGTGACCGGGAGCGCCGGGCGCCGGCCCGTGGCGCGGAACCAGTTCGCGAGTTGGGTCGCGTTGAGCCGGATCGGGCCCATGACCGGCACACCGGCACCCGTCTCCACCGCGCCCGCCGGCGCGACCCGGTCGAGGCCGGGGGCAACACTCATGACGCCCGCGCCGATGACGGCGCTCACGATCAGGACACGAAGTAACTGGGTGACGGCCCGCATTCTCATCCTTTTCGGCGGATCGGAGCCAACAGTTGAGCACGGATGGTGGCCGCCGCGGCGGATCGGGTTCACCGTCAGTGGGCCCGCGGCCCCTCTTCACGCCGACAAACGTGGACCGACACCGCATAGCGACCGTCGGAATCCTCAGCCCCCGCCCAGGTCCCGTACCGCTCGGCCAGTTCCAGTCCGGCATCGGTCGCGTCACGATCGAACGCGCGGAGCGGGTCGGCCGACTCGACCTGGAACCCCGAGATCAATCGCCCGCCCGGACCGAGATGGCGCGCCAAGTTGGCAAGCACCGCGGCCTCGGTCCCCGGAGCCAAGAAGATCATGACGTTGCCGGCAGCAACCACAACATCGAACTGCCGGCCGACGTCGACGGTGGCCAGGTCCGCATGATGCCACTCGACCTCCGGCGCTTTGGCGCGGGCATGGTCGATGAACCCCGCATCGAGGTCGACGCCGACGACGTCGATGCCCCGTCGATGCAGTTCGATCCCGACCCGACCCGTGCCGCAGCCCGCGTCCAACACGGTGCTCGGCGCGTACCGTTCCACGAAGTCGGCCTCACCGTGGGGATTGTCACCCGAACGGGCCATGCGGAGCCACCGCGCGTCGTAGTCCGCCGCGGAAGGCCGACCTTCCGACGCCCATCGCGTCGACATCGCTATCGAATCGGGGCCGCAGCCCGATGCGGTCCACCCTCGGCCAGCCGTGACGGGGCCAGGCGTTCGTAGACCACGATGTCGTCGATAGCGCGCACGCGGTGATAGGAGCGATCGACGTACGCCCGGAACTCGGGCAGCGACGCCATCGGGTGATACTGCGAGCCGCGAATCTTCGCGGGCGTCGTATCGAGGATGTACCGCGGCGCGCGGATCCGAAGGTCGTCCATCAACATGATCCGGGCACCGGGTGTCGGTGCATCGGCCCGCTCGTCGCCGGGGGGTCGGCCACCCCAGTCTCCGAGGTAGAAGCCGCTCGACAGAAACCGCGTTGCGGGGCGGGCGCCCGACGCCCAATAGATCTCCGGCAGATGCCCCCAGACGAAGACCCGGTCGGTCGGTCGCAGACGGTGTTCGAGGAAGGAACTCACGCGCTCGTACTTGGGTTCGTCTCCCCACGGCTGGAACAGGAACCCGACGGCGGTGAAGCCACACGCGGTGACGAGCGAGACCGCGATCGTCCGCTGGGCCCAGATTGCGGGCCGTTTGGCCAGTGCTCCGGCACTGATCAGACACAACGGCGGGAGCAACTGCAGGTAGTAGTGGCCGAAGAAACGGAACCCCACCGCGACCGAGATCGCGCCGGAGAACAGCCAGATCCACAGGTCGGTGTCCACGCCGGACTGACGTTCACGCCAGGCTTCGGGCACCGTCCAGAGGACGGGGAGGTTGCAGGCGACGAATGCGAACGTCATCACCGCGAAGAGTCCCGCCACGTAGGCCGAGACCGATCCGAGACCGAAGTAGGAGCCATTCCCCGCCACGGCCCAGAACACGAGGTCGCCGGGACCGACGAGGAGCGCCACGAGGAAGAGCGGGAGTGCGAAGGCCAACAGCCCGCGCCGCACGCCGCCCGGTGGCCGACGTTTCCAGAGCAGGTACGCGACGGGCAACAGGGTCGCGGCACCCGTCTGTTTCGCCAAGGTCGCGATGGCAACGGCGAACCCCGCGCCGCGTGGACGGTCCCGCGCGGCCAGCACCACCGCGGCGGTCATCGCGGGCAGCATGAAGACTTCGAAGTTGGCGGCTTGACCATCTTGTGGTGCGAAGGCGACCGACGCGCCGACGAACAGCAAGGCTGCGGTCCACGCGGCGCGGTCTCCCCACCGGCGACGGGCTTCCGACGCGAGCAGCAGTGCGGTCAACGCGACGGCCAGCATCGCGGCGACTCGGATCGACCACAGCGCGGAACTCCCGACCACCGCGAACGTCGCGGCGTAGAGATAGGGCACCAACGGCGGCTTGCGATCGGTGGCTTCCTGATAGAGCGAGCCGCCATCACGAATGACCTGCGCCTGGGTCGCGAGAAACGTCTCGTCGGAGTTGAACACGTCGACGAAGAACGCCGGAAGCCGGAGCGTGAAGGTCAGGAGCAGCACCGTGACGACCAGCGGCCATCGGCGCGGAGCCGGGGACGCGGGCCGTCGGAGATCCGCTGACGCAGTTGTGAGGTCGGAGGTCACCGTCGCCCTTCGAGGCCAGCCGATCACGATCGGGAAGGAACTCTATTCCTGCGCACGCGCCGGGTGGCAGCGCAGCGCCCCGTCGTGGGGTCCACCGGATGGCATGATCGGGCCTTCATGCCATCCCGTCGGCGGACCGTCGCCTCCGCGTTGCTCGTCCTGGTCGGACTCGGCGGCCCCCTGGCCCCCGCATTGACCGCCCGGGCCTCGGCCGCCGAGCAACGCCCGAAACCCGCCCATAGCGTCCTCATCATCAGCCTCCCGGCCACGGCGTGGATCGACATTCGCGACGGCCGACCGTCCCGACTCCAATCGATTTTCCGATCGAGCGCGCTGGCGAACCTCGCGACGCGTTCGGTCAAGGCTCACACCGATCCCGGGGTCGGATACATGGCCTTCGGTGCGGGAACCCGCTCTCTGGCGAGTTCGGCGTCGGCCGCGACCAACCTGGCCCCGAGTGAACCGTTCCAGTCACAACTCGCGGCACAGGTGTTCGCGGTGCGGACCGGTCAGCCATTGACGCACGGAATCGGCGCCATGAACTGGCCCAACCTGGTCGCGAAGAACCTGAGCACGTCCTACGAGGCCGAAACCGGCGCGCTGGGCGCGGCGCTCAAGGACGCCGCCATCGCGCGCCGGGTCATCGCCAACGCCGACGAGCAGGACGGCAATGGGGTCGTCTTCCATCGTGAGGCCGCGCTGGCGCTGATGGACACGAGCGGCCGGGTGCCGGGGCAGGTGACGAAGCTGCTCGCGCACGATCCGGCGGCGCCGTTCGGCCTCCGCCTCGACCCCGACGCGGTCATGCGGGCATTCCCCACCGACTTCAGCACTCGGCGGCAGGTCGTGATGGTCGAGGCCTCGGACCTCGCCCGCGCCGACGCGTTCCGGCCCTTGGCCACGACCGAGCAACGCCACCGACTCCACGACGACGCGCTCGCCGCGACCGACGACCTCGTCGGCCGCCTGCTGGACCGCGTCGACTTCAACCGCGACGCGGTCGTTCTCGTCGCGCCCTATCACAGCGGCCGGGCGCGGACACTGACGGTTGCCGCGATTCACGCGCCCGGCATCGACCCCGGCTTGCTCGAGACCGCGACGACCCGGCGCGCCGGTTTCGTCCAGATCGTGGATCTCGCCCCCACGATTCTCGATCTCCTCGGTCAACCACGGCCGAATGTCATGGAAGGGCGGCCGGCCCGGTTCATCAGCGACGACCAGCCGTACCGTGACCGGGTCAACTGGCTGGTCCGACTCGACCGCGCCGCGCAGTTCCGCGATGCCACCATCGGCCAAGCCACCGCGACGCTCGTCACCACCACGATCGTCCTGGTCGTGTTCACCATCCTGGGCTTCAGGTGGTACCGACGCCCCTGGTTCGTCGTCGCCATGCGCTGGGGGTCCCTCGCATTCCTCGCCTTCGTCCTCGCGACGTTCCTCGCCGGCGCGCTCCCGATCTTCCGCTGGGGAACCGCGTCGTACTTCCTGATCGTGGCCGCGACCGCCATCGGGATCGCGGCCGTGGCCACCGCGCTCGGTCGCCGCCACCCGGTCGATCCGATCCTGATCGTTCTGGGGTGCGTGATCGCACTGCATCTCGGTGATCTCGTGACCGGTGCGCACTTCGAACTCAACACGGTGTTCGGCTACTCACCCACCGTCGGGATCCGACTCGCCGGCATCGGGAACCCCGGCTCGGCAGAGCTCTGCGCGGCGGCGCTGCTCTTCGCGGCACTCCTGCCCGCGCGCGTCTCGGATCGCAAGAACTGGATCGGCTACCTCATCCTGCTCGTCACCTTCGCCGTCGTCGGCGCGCCGATGTTCGGTCAGGACTTCGGCGGGGCGCTCAGTCTGGGACCGACGCTGGCCGTGTGGTGGTGGCTCCGCTCGGGTCGAACGGTCCGCGCTCGCACCGTGGCCGCGATCGTCGGCGTCCTGGCCGC
>JAENVU010000071.1 GCA_016650415.1 Acidimicrobiia bacterium | reverse complement strand
GTGACTGACACCACGATCTCCCATCTCGACGCCCTCGAGGCCGAGTCGATCCACATCATGCGCGAAGTCGCCGCCGAGTTCGAGCGGCCCGCCCTGCTCTTCTCCGGCGGCAAGGACTCGGCGCTGATGCTCAAACTCGCCGAAAAAGCCTTCTGGCCGGCTCGGTTGCCCTTCCCGTTGATGCACGTCGACACCGGCCACAACTTCCCGGAGGTCATCGACTTCCGGGATCGCCGGGCGGCCGAACTCGGCGTACCGCTCGTCGTCGCATCGGTCCAGAAGTCGATCGACGATGGGCGAGTCCACGAAGAAACCGGCCCGAAGGCGACTCGCAACCGTTTGCAGAGTGTCACTCTCCTCGACGGCATCGAGGAGCACGGCTTCGACGCCGTGTTCGGCGGTGGTCGGCGGGACGAAGACAAGGCTCGCGCCAAGGAACGGGTGTTCTCGTTTCGTGACGACTTCGGTCAGTGGGACCCCAAGAACCAGCGGCCCGAACTCTGGAACCTGTACAACGCCCGTCACCGCAAGGGGGAGCACATTCGCGTGTTCCCCATCTCGAACTGGACCGAGATGGACGTCTGGCAGTACATCGCCCGTGAGGAGATCGAACTGCCGTCGATCTACTTCGCGCACCAGCGGCCGGTGATCCAACGCGACGGCATGTTCCTGGCGATCACGCCGTTCCTGACCGTCCAGGACCATGAAGAGGTCCTGGAGATGACCGTCCGGTTCCGGACCGTCGGCGATGCCACGTGCACCGGGGCGGTGGAGTCACCGGCAGCCACCTACGAGGACATCATTCTCGAGGTCGCAGCGTCTCGGATCACCGAGCGCGGAGAGACCCGTGCGGACGACAAGTTCAACGAATCTTCGATGGAAGATCGCAAGAAAGAGGGCTACTTCTGATGGAGATGCTCCGCTTTGCCACTGCGGGCTCCGTCGATGACGGCAAGAGCACCCTGATCGGTCGATTGCTGCTCGACTCCAAACAAATCTTCGAAGACCAGCTGGAGTCCGTCGAGCGGACCTCGCGCGAGAAAGGGTTCGACTACACGAACCTCGCGCTCCTCACCGACGGGCTTCGGGCCGAACGCGAACAGGGCATCACGATCGACGTCGCCTACCGATACTTCGCGACACCTAAGCGCAAGTTCATCATCGCCGACACGCCCGGCCACGTGCAGTACACCCGCAACATGGTCACGGGCGCGTCGACGGCCGACCTCGCGTTGATCCTCGTCGATGCGCGCCACGGTGTGGTCGAACAGTCGCGGCGCCACGCCGTGATCGCGTCGTTGCTCTCGGTACGTCACCTCGTTCTCTGCGTCAACAAGATGGACCTGGTCGACTACGACCAGCTCGTCTTCGATCGCATCTCGGAGGAGTTCCGGGAGTGGGCCGGCAAGCTCGACATCACCGACCTCACTTTCATTCCCGTCTCGGCCCTCCACGGCGACAACGTCACGAGCCACGGCCCGAACATGGCCTGGTACGACGGCCCGACGTTGTTGCACCATCTCGAACACCTCTACATCGGCTCCGATCGGAACCTGATCGACGCGCGGATGCCCGTGCAGATCGTCATCCGGCCGATGAGCGACACGTGGCACGACTACCGCGGGTATGCGGGCCAGATCGCCGGCGGCACGTTCCGACCGGGCGATGAAGTGTTGGTACTGCCGTCGGGTCTGACGACTCGGATCGCCGGGATCGACCTGTACGGCCAGGAGATTGCGGAGGCGATTCCGCCGATGTCGGTGACGATCCGGTTGGAGGACAACATCGACATCAGCCGTGGTGACCTCATTTGCCGGCCGAACAACGCGCCGTCGGTCACGCAGGAGATCGACGCGATGATCTGCTGGTTCAGCGAGCGTCCGCTACAGGTCGGCGGCAAGTACGCGATCAAGCACACGACCCGGTCGGCCCGGGCGTTGGTGCGGGATCTGCACTACCGAATGGACGTCAACTCGCTCTCGCGCGACGAGACATCGGGCACGCTCAACATGAACGACATGGGACGGGTCAGTCTGCGGGTGACCACTCCCCTGTTCGTGGACGAGTACCGCCGGAATCGCACGACCGGTTCGTTCATCCTCATCGACGAGGCCACGAACGAGACGGTCGGCGCCGGCATGATCCTCGACGCGTGAGCGACACGCACGACAACGACGTCAGCCCGAACGTCGTGTTCCACGCGGGAACGGTCACTCGCGAGCAGCGGATCGCGGCGACGGGGAACGAGGGAATGACGATCTGGCTGACCGGGCTCTCGGGGTCGGGCAAATCGACGGTTGCCGTCGCCATCGAGCAGGAACTCGTCACCGCCGGTCGGGTCGCCTATCTGCTCGACGGCGACAACCTGCGTCATGGACTGAACGGTGACTTGGGCTTCGACGCCGCGAGCCGCCAGGAGAACGTGCGCCGCGCGGGTGAGGTGGCGGTCCTCTTTGCCGACGCCGGTGCCGTCGCGATCGTGCCGCTCATCAGCCCGTACCGGGCGGACCGCGACCGGGTGCGCGCCCGGCACGCCGACCTCGGCCTGCGCTTCGTCGAGGTCTTCGTCGACACCCCGATCGAACTGTGCGAGGCCCGCGACGTCAAGGGGCTCTACGCCAAGGCACGCGCCGGCGAGATCACCGGATTCACGGGCGTCGACGACCCGTACGAGGCTCCGCTCGACGCCGAGTTCGTGATCACGCCGGATTCGACCCCCACCGACGCAGCCCGGTCGGTCATCCGGCAGTTGCGGCTCTGATCCAGTCGACGTACCGGGCCAGACCGTCCTCGATGCTGACGGTCGGCGCCCACCCCAACGCTTCCCGAGCCGCGGTCGCATCGGCGCAGGAACGGTGCACGTCGCCCGGGCGCGGGTCGACGAACACCGGGTCGACCGCCACGCCGATCCGTGACGCGAGGCCATCCAGGAGTTCGAGCAGCGAGGTGCCGGCGCCGGGCGCGACGTTGAAGGCGTGCCCGCTCGCGAGCGCGGCGGGCGCGTGGGCCGCGGCCAGATTCGCCGCCACCACGTCCCCGACGTACGTGAAGTCGCGACTCTGGGTACCGTCGCCGTGGACCACCGGCTGCTCCTCCGCCAGCATCGCGGCCGCGAACAGCGGGATCACGGCGGCGTAGGTCGCGTCGGGCCGTTGCCGGGGCCCGAACACGTTGAAGTACCGCAGCACCACGGTCTCGAGCTCGTACAGCTCCGCGAAGACCCGGGTGTACCAATCGCCGGTCAGCTTCGTGATGGCATACGGCGACCGGGGACGCAATGGCGCGCTCTCCGGGGTGGGCACCTGCTCGGCGCCGCCGTAGACGCTGCTCGACGACGCGAACACCACTCGGCGCACCGCCGCGTCACGTGCCGCGGTCAGCACGTTCAGCGTGCCGTCCACGTTGACCAGGTTCGAGGTCTGGGGATCAGTCACGGAACGGGTGACCGAGCCCAGGGCGCCGAGGTGGAACACGACCTCGCAGCCGGCCACCGCCTCACGCACCGCGTCGGCATCGGCGACGGAGGCCTCGATCAGTGTGGCATTCGGGTTGACGTTCGTCCGGAGCCCGGTGCTGAGGTCGTCGAGCACCCTCACCCGGTCGCCCCGAGCGACCAAGGCGTCGACAAGATGGGAACCGATGAATCCTGCGCCACCGGTGACCAATGCGTCCATGGCTCGGGCACGCTAGCGGGCCGCGCCGGACCCGCCGACCGGGTCTCAAGGTGCCCAGAACGACCGTCGATACCTGCGGAACACGGACATTCGAGACTCAGGGACCCGGCACGAATGGATATCGACGCGCTCGCGGAGTTGGTGCAGCGCCTTCCCGACGCGGTCGTCGTGCTGGATTCGATGGCGGTCATCGAATGGGCGAACCCGGCGGCGGAGCGGATCTTCGACCGATCCAACGACGACGTCATCGGCCACTCGGGAACGGATTTAGTTCATCCGGATGACCTGCCGGTCGTACTGGTCGGTCTCGCCACCCTCGGGGAACGTCCGGTGGGCGAGACGGTCGAGGTTCGGGTCCTCGCGGCCGACGGTTGGCGGCTCGTCGAGCTCATGGCGTGCACGCTGCCGGATGATCGGATCCTTCTCAGTTTGCGGGACCTGACCGCACGGCGTCGGTTCGAGGTGGCCCACAGCGAGGAAGCGAGATTCCGGTCACTGGTCCACAATGCCGGGACCGTGACGATGCTGGTCACCCCCGACGGGATCGTCGAATCGATCTCCGGTGCGATGACCCGCCTGACCGGCCTCGATCCGGCCGACATCGAGGATCAGCCACTCACGGCGATCCTCGCGTCCGAGCCCGATCGAGCGCGGTTCCTCGAGGCCCTGGCCCAGGTGGCACCGGGAATGATGTCCACGACGGTGGTGGACATCATCACCCAGGACCACCGCGATCCCGTCCCCATGGAGATCACGATCGTCGACCTGCGCGACGACCCGACCGTCAATGGGTACGTGATCTCCGCGCACGAGGTGATCGAACGGATCGCGGTCGAGAACGAACTCCGCCACGCCCTCTCACTGCTCCACGCAACGTTGGACTCGACCGCGGACGGAATCCTGGTGGTCGATGCGAAGAACTCGATCACGAGCTTCAACCAGCAGTTCGTCGACATGTGGAGGATTCCCGACGACATCGCCGTCGCCCGGGACGATGACGCGGCCCTCGCGTTCGTCACCGACCAACTCGCGGACCCGACGGCCTTCGTCACGAAGGTCCAGGAGTTGTATGCGCATCCCGAAGAGGACAGCTACGACCTGCTCACGTTCAAGGACGGCCGGGTCTTCGAGCGCGTCTCTCACCCGCAACGAGTCGACGGGTCCGTCGTCGGGCGGGTCTGGAGCTTCCGGGACCTCACCGATCGGAAGCACCTCGAGGATGAGCTGGTCTATCGGGCATTCCACGATCAACTAACCGGCCTCGCGAACAAGGCGCGGTTCTGTGATCGACTCGAGCACGTCGTCGACCGGAGCCGGCGCCTGTCGACCGGTTTCTCGGTGCTGTTCCTGGACCTCGACAATTTCAAGATGGTCAACGACAGCCTCGGCCATCTCGCCGGCGACGAGTTGCTGGTGGCGGCGGCCGAGATCCTGACCGGTTGCCTCCGCTCGGCCGACACGGCCGCTCGGTTGGGCGGCGACGAGTTCGCCGTCCTCATCGAGGACACCGTGGGTCCGGACGCGGCCATCACCCTCGCGGCACGGATTACCGAAGCGTTCCGGCAGCCGTTCCGAATCGCGGACCGCGAGATCTTCGCCACCGTCAGCATCGGCATTGCGTTCGGCGACCGATCAACCACGACCGACGCGATCCTGCGCGATGCCGACCTCGCGATGTACGTCGCGAAGGGCAAGGGAAAGAATCGATTCGAGGTCTTCGAGGAGTCGCAACACGTCGCCGCCATCGTCAGGGTGGAGTTCGAAAGTGACTTGCGGCGAGCGATCGAACAAGACGAGTTCCAACTCTTCTACCAACCGATCGTCGACACGACGACGGGATACGTCGTCGCCACCGAAGCACTGATCCGGTGGCATCACCCCACCCGCGGCCTGCTCGCGCCCGACCACTTCATTCCCCTCGCGGAGGAGACCGGGTTGATGGAGTCGATCGGGCGCTCACTCCTGGAACGGGCGTGTGAGCAGACCCACGCATGGCAGGTCGCGGGTGCTCGCGATCTCGCGATCAGCGTGAACATCTCTCCGTCGCAGCTCACCAACGCGACCGTGGTCGGGGATGTCGCCGAGGTCGTGAGCCGCTTCGGCATCGCGCCGTCGTCGCTCATCCTCGAGATCACCGAGACGGCGATGCTGCGAGATACCGACACCGCACGCCGCAACCTGTTGGCCCTGAAGGAGATCGGGGTGTTGCTGGCCCTCGACGATTTCGGCACGGGGTACTCGTCGCTCACCTATCTCGAGAACTTCCCGATCGACATCGTCAAGATCGACAAGAGCTTCGTGGCGTCGGTGGAACTCCATGAGCGGGCCCAATCCCTCACCCCGGCGATCGTGCGACTCGCGCAGTCACTCGGCCTGAGGACGGTCGCGGAAGGGGTCGAGACGCCGAGGCAGCTCCAACGACTCCGCACGCTGGGCTGTGACCTCGTCCAGGGGTTCTACCTCTCCCACCCCCGTCCGGCCGCCGAACTCGACCCCAAGGTGTTGGCGCGAATGACCAGGCTGCCTGCGGCCGACGAGGTCACCGGGTCGTTGTCTGCCGCGTCCTGACGCCTCCTGACACTCGCGTCAGGTACATGCGAGACTGACCGGAATGGATGCGCCCAAGGCTCTCGTCACTGCACCTTTCCGCGGTCCCGGCCTGGGATTGCTCCGGTCGCTGTGCTCGGAGGTGGTCATCGATCCCTGGATCGACCACCAACCCCTCCGGCTGTACAACTCGGCACAGTTGGCCGAGCGGGTCGCGGCCGAGGGCGCGCAGCTCCTCATCGTCGAGAGCGACAGCGTGAAGGGACCCGTCCTGGACCTGCCGCTGATCGCCATCGGTTCGTGCCGAGGCGACCCGACCAACGTCGACATCCCGGCGGCGACCGAGCGCGGAATCCCGGTGCTCCGGGCGCCCGGCCGGAATGCCGATGCCGTCGCCGAGGTGACGGTGGGATTGTTGTTCGCGGTGAACCGCGGGATCGTACGTGCCGACATGGACGTGCGGGCGGGGCTCGTCTGGCGTGACGGCACGATCCCCTACCAGCGGTTTCGAGCGTGGGAACTCGCAGGCCAAACCGTCGGGATCGTCGGGCTCGGAGCGGTCGGACGGGCCACGAAGTGGCGGCTCGAAGGTCTGGGAATGCGAGTGATCAGTACGGACCCGTTCGCACCCGACGCCACGCACTCACTCGACGCGCTGCTCGCCGAGGCCGACGTCGTCTCGCTGCACGCGGCCGTGACCCCGGACACGGCCGGACTCATCGGAGCATCCCAGTTCGCGGCGATGAAGGAGGGGGCACTCTTCATCAACAGCGCCCGCGCGCAACTGCACGACACCGACGCGTTGGTGATGGCGCTGCATTCCGGAAAACTCGCCGGCGCGGGGCTCGACCACTTCGTCGGCGAGAATCTGCCGGTCGACCATCCGTTGTGCTCGATGCCCAACGTCGTGTTGACCCCGCACATCGGCGGCGCAACCTGGGACACCGAGACCCGGCACTCAACGCTGATCGCCGAGGGACTGGCAACCCTCTTCGCCGGCGGTCGACCGGCGAACCTGGTCAATCCCGAAGTGTTGGAGGGACGGTGACCGAAACCTCGCCGATCGCGATCAAGGAACACGTGCTCTGGGCCGCGCAGGAAATGCTGCGCTCGGGACTCGTCGAGGGCACGGCCGGCAACCTCGCGGCGCGCCTCCCCGACGGGAATGCCGTCGTCACTCCGAGCAGCCTCGACTACCTCGAGATGACACTCGACGATCTCGTGGTGTGTGCACCGGACGGCACCGTGGTCGAAGGCCACCGTTCGCCGACCAGCGAGAAGCAACTCCACCTCGCGGTCCTCAACGCCTATCCCGAGATCGGCGCGACGATGCACTGCCACGCCAAGCACGTGCAGATGTTCGCGATCACCCACCAGCCGATTCCGGCCGTGGTCGAGGAGTTCGATGTCTACGTCGGTGGCGACGTCGAGTGTTCGGACTACCGCGAAACCGGATCGCAGGAACTCGCCGACGAGGTCGCCCGCCGCGTCGCCGACCGAGGGGCGGTCATCATGGCCAACCACGGCCTCTTCGCCTGCGCCAAGACCGTGAAGGACGCACTCCACATTGCCGCACTGGTCGAGCGGACCGCCGAAGTGGTCTGGGGCGCACGGCAACTCGGTCCGGTCATCGGAGTCCCCGAGGAGATCGGCGCCAAGTACGCGTCGTACTACCGCTACGGGCGCACCGGGAAGTTCTGAGTCGGCGCCGCACCTCCCGCGGCGGCGAGCCGCTATCGCTTCCGGATCAGGCTGAGCCCGTCGCCCAACGGGAGCATCACGACACTGACCCGTTGGTCCTGCGCGACCAGGTCGTTGAAGTCGCGAAGCGCTCGGGTGTTCTCGTCCGTCGTGGCATCGTTGATGACCTCGCCGCTCCACAAGACGTTGTCGACGAGGATCAACCCACCCGGACGGAGCCGGGGTAACAGCTCCTCGAAGTACGCCGCGTAACTCGGCTTGTCGGCGTCGACGAACGCCAGGTCGATGACCGGATCGGCCGGCAGTGACCGCAGCGTCTCGATCGCCGGCGCGATCCGCAGATCGATCCGATCGGCCACGCCTGCGGCTTCCCACGCCGGGCGGGCCAATGCCGTCCATTCCTCGCTCACGTCGCAGCAGATGAGTTGCCCGCCGGGACGAAGTCCGCGGGCGATACACAGGGCGCTGTACCCCGTGAACGTTCCCACTTCGACGGCCAGTCCGACACCGAGCACCTCGGTGAGCATGGTCATGAACGCACCTTGTTCGGGTGCGATCTGCATCATGCTGATACCGCCGAGGGCGGCGGTGGCCGCGATCAGGTCGGCTTGGACCGCATCGGGCGGGGTCCCGTGCGCAACCAGGTAGTCATGAATCTCGGGGCTCAGAAAGAACGATTTCGGATCCGCCATTCCGCGGACACTACTGGCGACGGCCGGGACCCTCTAGTTGTGTCGGCGGCGCCGAATGGCCTCGGCCGCGAGAACTTCCAGCGTGCCGCGAGCGGTGGCCGCCCACGTGAATCGTGCAGCATGCCGGCGCGCACCCGTCGAGAGCCGATCCCGCAATCCCGGGTCGGCGAGCACTCGGTCGAGCCCGTTCACGAGTTCGTCACGCCCGTGTCCCAGCAGACCGGATTCACCTTCGGACACCGCATCCGAGTGCCCGGCTATCCGTGTGACCACGGCCGGCGTCCCGCAGGCGGCGGCTTCGGTCACCGTCATCCCCCACCCCTCACGGGCGGACGCACTCGTGAGCACCCAGGCCCGCCGGTAGAGGTCGATGACCTCGTCGTCGTCGATGCGGCCCCGCAGATGGATGTAGCGCTCCGCGCCCGCCTCGTGGATCTGCATCTCGAGTTGTTCACGCCGGTAGCCCTCGCCGACGATGACTGCCTCCATGGCCGGGTGTCGCTCATGCAGTGCGACGAGCACCTCGACCAGCAAGTCGAAACGTTTCACCGGAACGAGCCGGCCGACCGCAACGACGAGTGGCGTCTCCGACTTGGTGCCCCCCGGCGAGAACCGCGGGTCGATGCCCGGCGGAACGACATGCACCATCGACGGTCGGAAACCGAGTTCGTCGACCAACTCGTGTTTCGATGAGTTCGAGAGGGTCACCACCGGAGTACGCCGGTAGAACTTCGGCGCGATCGTCGATTCGAGGGTTCGACCCAGGGCCGCCAACTTGGGTGGCAGGGTCATGTTCCACATGTCGGCGTGGACGTGGTGGAGCCAGGTGACGTGTGGGGTACGAGCCCACAGCGGCGACATGAAGGGCATTCCGTTCCAGATCTCGACCAGACCGTCACGGCCCCCGTGCCAGCACATCATCTCGGAGAACGCCGCCCGCGGAAACACCATGTACCGACCGGCCTTGCGAATGACGCGGTACCCGTTCCGCCACCCCATCTGCGCGTGACCCGCGGCGAACGACGTCCGCATCGTGACCTCGATCCCGGCCTCGGCCCACAGCCGCGCCACGGTCGAGGCGTGCACCTCGGAGCCGCCGGCCTCCGGGTCGTCCAGATCGCGCCAGGCCAGCATGGAGACCCGCTGAAGTCCCGCTTCGGCGGCGAGATCACCCAGTTTCGCGATGTCCGAACTGGTCGCCAGTCCGTCGAGATCAGCCACGCCGAAGCCCCCACTGCTCCACCCATGTCGAGCACGCCGATATTCTACGCGACGTGTGGTCCCGCCGGGACCGGTTCGCTCGCCCGACCGGCGAGCCCGACATCCTCGACCCCAAGGACTCCGCGTGAAATTGACCGGCGAACGCCCGATGGAGGGCCACACGCCCGACTCGCTCCTCGCACTCCACGATGCGGGCTATCGCGAGGTGATCTCGAGGTTGGGCACCGGTCGCATTCTCGACGTCGGCTGCGGCGTGGGCATGGAAACAGCACGTTTCTGCGGGCCCGACCGGCGCGTCGTCGGGGTCGACTACGACGCCGCGACTGCCGCCCTGGCCCGATCCGGGTTCGGTCCGGGCGGTCCGCGCGGGACCGACGCCGAGTTCGTGGCCATGGACGGCGGTCAGCTCGGATTCGCGTCCGGCGCGTTCGACGCCGTGTGCTCGTCGCACATCATCGAGCACTTCGTCATGCCCGAGAACCACTGCGCCGAGCTGGCTCGGGTGTGCGCGGACGACGGAACGGCGTTCGTGATCGCCCCGAATCGGACGGCCGACTTCGAGAATCCGTTTCACGTCTACTTGTTCGGCGCGGCCAACCTCGCGTCGATGCTCCGACTCTTCTTCGACGAGGTCCAGGTCATCGGGCTGGAAGGCGACGCCGTCCTGAAGGAGGATTTCGCCGCGCGGCGCGCCAGCGGCGAGAAGCTCCTCAAGTTCGACGTCCTGAAGTTGCGTCAACGCATGCCGCGGCGTTGGTACGTCTGGTCCTACGAACATGCCCTCCCGGTCGTCTACAAGGCGCTCGGCTCGAAGAACACGGGCATCGGCTCCGGCCTCGACGATTCCCACTTCTTCGCGACCGACACCATCGTCGACACCACTCCGGTCTTGTTCGCCATCGCCCGCAAGCCCCGACGGTTCCCGCCACGCTGACAGTGGCATCCGACCGCATCGCGCCGCCCGGACCGGCGCGCCCGTCACGACGGTTCTTCCTTGCGCTCGGCGCGGTGTCGGCACTCGCGTTCCTGGTGCGCGTCCTGATCATCGTGATCGTCGAACCACGGGTGCCGGCCCTCGGCGATGCCAGCGCGTATCACCTGCTGGCGAACCATCTCGCCGACGGTCGTGGCTACATCCGTCCCTTCGATCTCACGCGGTTCGGACTCGTCGTGCCCACGGCCGAGTACCCGCCGCTCCATCCGTTCGTCCTCTCCCTGTTTGCTCGCCTCGGCGTTCGCAGCGTCGAAGGGCAACGGCTCGTCCTCGCCGTGATCGGGACCGCCGGCGTGGGCGGCATCGGCTGGGTGGGCCGACGCATGGTGAGCACCCGTGTGGGTCTCGTTGCGGCCGCGCTCGCCGCCGTCTCCCCCATGGTCTTTCTGTCCGAGGCCACGCTCATGAGCGAAACGATCTTCATGGCACTCGTGGTCGCGGCGCTCGCCCTCACGATCCGGGCGCGTGAGCAGGCGACGATCGCGCGCTTCCTCGCCCTGGGGATCGTGCTCGGGCTCGCGGTCCTCACCCGAGCCGAGGCCGGGGTGCTGGCGGTGCTGCTCATCGTCCCGGCGGCGGTGTTCGCACCGCAGGTCACGGCGAGGCGCCGGATCCTCGTGGTGGCCACCGGGCTGATCGCGATGGTTGCGGTCGTCGTGCCGTGGACCGTTCGCAACCAGACGACATTCCACGCGTTCGTGCCGGTGTCGAACAATCTCGGCACGGCCCTCGCCGGTGCGAACTGCAGCCTCACCTACTCGGGATCCAGCCTGGGATCCTGGCGTTCCACCTTCGGTGCCGGCGACACGGCGGCGGGCGAATGCTTCACCGGCTTCAACGGGCGCGAGCCTCACTTCAACGAGGCGGTCGCCGCCGGCCGGGCCCGCCGGCAGGGTCTCGACTATTTCGGCGATCACCTGGCCCAGACCCCCAAGGTGGCCGCGGCCCGGGTCCTGCGCACCTTCGGGCTGTTCCGACCCGGCCAGCAGATCGAGCTCGAGGCGCTCGAAGGACGACCGATCGGATGGGAACGACTCGGCACCTGGCTCGACTGGGTCCTGATGCCCCTCGCCGCGGTGGGCCTCGTCCTCGCGTTCCGCCGCCGACTCGGAATCTGGCCGCTGCTCGCGCCGGTCGTCATAGTCGTGGTGTCCTCGATCCTCACCTACGGCAATCAGCGGTTCCGGATCGGGGCGGAGCCCACGATCGTGATCGGGGCGGCGATCACCCTGGTCGCGGTCGCCGATCGGATTCGGAACCGCTCCACCCCAACGACGCAGGTGGCAGCGGGCTGACCTCTAGGCTGGAGCGTTCATGCTTTGGATGGAGCGCCGCGTCGTGACGGCATTGGCCGGTCCCGATGACAAGCGCACCGGCGGAGCGATCACGGAGTTCGTCGACTCGTCGTTCGCGGCAATGCCCCAACATCTGCGCCTCGGAGTGGTCGGCGAGTCGGTGCTGCTCGGTGCGTATGTCGCGCTCCGGTACGCACCCCGGCCTTCCGACGACGACGTCCTCGCCGCGATGAGCGCCTGGGAGCACAACCCGATCGGCGTGATCCGCCAATACGCGCGACTCCTGACCTCACTGGTCGTCTTCGCGCAACAAGAGTTGATGCCCGAATGACTCGCACCCTGTCCACCGAGGTGCTCATCATCGGATCCGGTGCCGGTGGCGCCGTCACCGCGGCCCGACTCGCCGAGGCCGGTCGGTCGGTGCTCGTCGCCGAGGAAGGATCGTGGTACGACCCCGACGCACACGAACCTTCGTCGCTCGACGAGTTCACCGCCCGGTACCGACATCAAGGCGCCTGCGCGGCGCTCGGGAGCCCCGGCGTCGCCTTCGCCGAGGGCCGCTGTGTCGGGGGCAGCACCGAGATCAACATGGGGCTGTATCACCGACTCCCCGAACGCTTCGTCGATCAGTGGCGCACGACGTACTCGATTGCCGAGTTCGACTCCGCCACGCTCCGCCGGTACGCCGACGAGGTCGAGGCGATCGTCAAGGTGTCACGGCTCCCCGGCGCGCCACCGGAATCGTCGGCCGTACTCTCACGCGGCGCAGACGCACTCGGGTGGCGAAGTGTCGAGTTCGATCGGGTGTATTCCTACGACGAGAGCGGGCACGGCACCAAACAGTCGATGTCGCGCACCATGATCCCGCGCGCGGTTGCCGCCGGCGCGGTGGTGCAAGCGGACTGCACGGTGCGCAGTCTGATTCGGAAGGGCCGCCGGGTCACCGGTGCCCGGGCCACACTTCGGTATCCCGATGGCTCGACCGAACCGGTCGTCGTCCAGGCCGAGGACGTGTTCGTGTGCGGTGGTGCGATCCAGTCGCCCGCGTTGCTCCAGCGCAGCGGGTTCCGCCACAACATCGGACCCGGCCTGAAGTTCCATCCGACCGTCAAGGTCGCCGCCCGGTTCGATCACCCCTACGACCATGAAGAAGTCCCGGTCCAGCGCGTCACCGAGTTCGATCCGTATCTCACCATCGGCGGCTCGGCCAGCCGGCGCGGTCACGTGGCGCTCGCGCTGGTCGACTCCGCACCGGGAGATCTCGACCGGCTGCTCGAGCATTGGCAGAACGTCGTCGTCTACTACGCCGCAATTCGCAGCAGTGGAAGCGGCCGGGTCCTGGCCATTCCGGGGCTGCAGGCTCCGCTCGTCACCTATTCGCTCAACGACTCCGACCTCAGCCGGCTGGCCCGCGGCCTCGTCCACCTCGGCGAGATGTTGTTGGCGGCAGGCGCCCAGGAGCTGTTTCCCTCGATCGCCGGTGGCCCGATCGTCCGGAGCCGCGCCGATCTCGCGCAATGGTGGGGCGCGCTCAACCGCACGCAGTCGAACCTCATGACGGTGCATCTCACGTCGACGATCCGGATGGGCGACAACAGCGCACTCACCGGCGCCGACAGCTTCGGCCGGGTCTGGGACAGCGACAACCTCTTCGTGAACGACGCGTCGCTGCTTCCCGACGCGCCGGGAGTCAACCCGCAGGCCGCGGTGATGACGATTGCGGCGCGCAACGCCGACGCCTATCTCGCTCGTTAGAGCGGAAGCCGCTTCACCAGTTTCAGCAACCCGAGCTTGGCGGGTGACTGGTGGTGGGACTTGCCGTCGCCGCCCAGCGTTTCCCGATTCCGGAGAAACCACTCGTACGAGTCGATGACCGCCGAGGCATTGGAGTGCGTCGGTTCCCATCCGAGTTCCTCCTCCGCCTTGGCCACGTCGAACCACAGCGACTCGCCGAAGAGCAACCAGTGGTACGGCGCGAACGGAACCAAGGACGACTGCCCCAGCACCTTCATCGCGGCCTGCGCGGCCTTCGAGGGCAGGCCGACCACGTGCGAACCGGTCGCGGCATGGTCGACGAGTGCTTGGAGCGTCTCGCGCATCGTGCCGAACTCCCGACATCCGATGTTGTACGTCTCGGCACCCGGCCGGAACGCGGCCCGGAGGCAGGCTTCCGCCAGATCCTCCGCGTGCACGAACTGGTACGTGTTGTCGCCGCGCCCCATCACGAAGACCGGCGCACCGTCGGCGACGAACTCGAACAGGATGGCCATGATCCCGAGTCGACCGTGGCCCAGCACCGTGCGGGGGCGCACGATCGAGACGTCGAGACCGGCCGCGACCGCGTCGTGGCAGAGGAGCTCGGCTTCGAGCTTGGCCTTGCCGTACGCCTCCAACGGTCGGGGTGGGGTGTCCTCGGTGACCGGATTCCGCTCCGGGATACCGAAGATGGCACTCGAGGACGTGTGAACGACCTTGGGGACGCCGGTGTCGCGGGCGGCGAGCAGGACGTTGGCGGTGCCGACGACATTGACCGACCAGAAGAGCTCTCGGTCCTTCGCGAGGGGTACCTGAGCCACGTTGTGCAGCACGACGTCGATATCGGAACAGGCGGCGCGGAGCGCATCGATATCGCGCACGTCGCCGATCACATGATCCTGCGTGCGATCATCGGGTGGATTCAGGTCGAAGACCCGCACGGAATGGCCTTGGCTCCGGGCCCGGTCGGCCAGCACCGATCCGAAATATCCGGCGCCGCCGGTGATCAGGAGTCGCTTCGACATCACAGGATCTCCCCGTGGGCAACGCAATCCCGGATGCTCGCCCGCATGCCGTCGAACAAGGTGGTCGTCGGTGCGTAGCCGAGTTCCTCCCGAGCCCGGGTGATGTCGCACGCGATCGTGTCCTTCAGCTCGCCGAGGACGTGGACCGCCTGGAGGTAGACCCCGCGACCCTGGAGGAGCGCATCGACCTTTTCGGCCACCACGCCCACCAGCCGCGGCACTCGGGGCAATCCGCCGCTCACCGGATACCCCTCGGCGGCGAGTGCTTCCCGGACCGTCATCAGGATCGTCTGCAACTCGTACGGCTCGGCATCGGCAATCCAGTAGGCGCGGCCGGCCGCCGCGGGAGTCGCTTCGGCGCGCAACAGTCCTTGGACCAGATGGTCGGTGTAGACCATCGATCGCTGCTGCGTGCCGTCACCGATCATCGGGAACCGTCCCCGCCGCAACGCTCGGAACCATTGCGATTGCCGGGGTGGTTGGTACGGCCCGTAAAACCACGGCGCACGAATCGTGACCGTCTCCAGATCACCGCGCGCGAACGCACGGTTGACGATGGCTTCAGCTTCGACCTTGGATTCCCCGTATCCCATGTACGGATTGAGCGGGGAGTCCTCGGTGAATCGATCCGTGGGCGTCGGGTTCGCCCCGAAGGGCGAGTTGGACGAGACGTGGACGAGCCGGGAGGCCCGGGCGCGTCGCGCCTGATCGACGACCAGTTCCGTGCCTCCGACGTTGATGTCGAAGAAGTCCCGGACCTTGGCCGGATGGATGACCGCGGCGGCATGGAACACCGTGGCCGGTTCCACCCCGGCGAACACACGGTCCAACGCGGCCGGATCACGGACGTCACCGACCACGGTCGAGACCTGCGGTCCAATGATCTCGAGCAGTGGTGCTTCCTCGGCGTGCATCACCAGGGCCCGGACCGGGCGATCCTGGGCCACCAACGCCCGGACCAGGTTCCGGCCGAGCCAACCGGATGCTCCGGTCACGACGGTCGGGCGATCCGGACTCGGACGGTCGGACAAGTCCACGTACTCACCTCAGGATGTGCGAAACGTCGGATGGTAGGCGACGCGTCCCCCGAACCTCGATGACCGCGCCCGTAGAATGACCCGAATGGCGGCCACCGGACTCGACCGATCGCCATCCATCGCGGGCCCTCGCTTCGCCGGGTTCGACGGTCTCCGCGCGCTCGCCGCGCTGGCCGTGCTCCTCACCCATGTCGCCGACACCGGTGGCGCAAACGGGCCGAACATCTTGGGGATCTTCTTCGCCCGCATGGACGGCGGCGTCGCCATCTTCTTCGTCATCTCGGGCGTCTTGCTCTACCGGCCGTTCGTGGTGGCCCACCTGCTCGATCGGCCGTCACCCCGGCTGGTGCCGTACTTCTGGCGCCGGGCCCTGCGGATCTACCCCGCGTACTGGTTGGCAATGACCGTCGTCGTGTACGTGCTCGGCGTCACCGAAATCCCGTCCTTCCGGAATTTCCTGCTGGACTACTCGTTGCTGCACATCTACAGCCCCCACCAACCCGACGTGTTCGCACCACTCGTGCAGTCCTGGACTCTTGCGACCGAGGTGGCGTTCTACCTGTTCCTGCCGGTGTGGGCCGCCGTCGTGCTCCGCATCGGACGCCGCTGGCGCGGGTCTCGGGTCACGCTCGAACTGATCGGCGTCGGCGTCCTCATCGCGGTGTCGACCGGTTGGAAGGCATTCGTGCTGGGCGGCGGATTCTCCGACGCTCGGATCGGGCAACTGAAGTTGTGGCTCCCGTGGTGGCTCGACCTCTTCGCGCTGGGTATGGGCCTCGCGGTCCTGTCGGTGGCGGTGACCTCACTCGGCCGGACGATCCCCGCGCGTCTGGATCGGCGAGCTGCTCCGATGCTGTGCTGGCTCGGTGCACTCGGCACGTTCTGGTGGGTGGCGGCCGGTGCCGGGCTCGGCCACACCTCCGATGCCGGCGCACGGTCCATCGCCCACCATCTGCTCTGGGGTCAGCACTACCTGTACGGCGCCACCGCGTTCCTGCTCGTCGTGCCCACCATCTTCCGGTCGCCGGCCGCCGACGCGAGCCGCATCCACCGCTTTCTGCAGGCCCGGGTGATGGTCTTCCTCGGCACGATCTCCTACGGGATCTACCTCTGGCACGAGGCGTGGATCGATCGCTATCTCGTCTGGACGAAGTTGCCGTTCACCGGCGTCTACACGAGCGACACACCGTTCCAGTGGCACACCAACGCGTACTTCAGTGCTCCGTGGCTGATCTTTGTCGCCGCGGTCCTCGGGCTGACCGTCGCGAGCGCCACCGCATCCTGGTACGGCTTCGAACGCCCCATCATGAAGTTCAAGCGTCTGTTCCGATGACCGGCCCGGAGCGCAGGGCCGAACCCGGACGTCACGCGCGCGTGTGACAGGTCGGGATCCGGACGAGCGGGGTGCAGCCGTCGACCGGGCCCAGGAAGACGCCGACCGTGCGCCGGTCCTGGGTGCCGCGGTCGGCGGACGAGTCACGACCGTCGTGGAACGCGATGCGGCGGAAGTCTCCGGTGCGTCGGTGCCGCGCGTTGTCGCCATCGAGATAGAAGAGTCGTGACGTGGCGTTCCGACCGTTGAACCGGCTCGTCGGGCCGAACTGACGGATGAGGACGCGATCGGTGACGACGAAGTCGATGTTGCGTCGCGCGAGCTCCGACATGAGTGCGGAGCTGTACGGCTCAAGGAAATAGGAGTGAACCCACTCGACCAGGACCGGCCCGTCACCCGCCGGCACGTCGAGTCTGCGCTCGAGCTCGGCGAGTACCGGCTCCGCGCCGGTCACGATCTGGGGGCCACCCCCGGCCGGTGACGCCACGAGGTTGACCCCGCTGACGACCACCAACCCGAGCAGGATCGCCGCGAGGGCCGGGCGCGCGAACCGCCGGGCCGATTCCGCCGACTGGCTGATCACCCACCGCCAGCCGGCCCAGGCCAGCGTGAACCACACGAAGACCGCGATCGGCCACAGGAACCGGAACTCGTGGGCGCCCAGCCCGAGTATTCCGAAGGTGATGGTCGATCCGGTGATCCACGCGGCGGTGATCGCGGCCAGACTGACGGCCACTGCTGCGACGGTCGTTCGATCGGTCCGCCGGCGGGCCTGCCCCGCACTGAAGACCAGCAGGGCGATCAGCACGGCCCAGGCCGCGATGGCAGCCCCGGTCGACCACCCCGTGGCGTCGGAGACGGCCTGGCTGAAACTCCCCACGCCGCCGCCGGGAGGGATGAACGTGTCGCGCATCGACGGCCGGAACCAGAACGGCGGCAGGGCGATCACGTCGGACGACAGCCGGACCGCGCCAACCAGCCCGACCGAGTCGCTTCCTTTCCCGGCCTGACCGATCAGCCGGGTGATGTTGCCGCGTGAGGCCGTCGCCTCCTCGATGAGGGGCGGAGCCCAAGCCGCCAGGCCGACGATGATCGCGAGGCCGAGCGCGAGCGCGGGACGCATTGTCGGTCGCTCGGTTCGGGCGGTCCAGAGCCCGCACCCGATGGCGACGATCAACACCACCGGTACCAGGAACACGTAGGTGAGGTGGGTCTGCATGACCAAGCTGCCCACCAGCACTGCGGCCGGAGTCAGGGCCAGGTCGGCCGACGCGACCGCCCACGCGAGGAACAGGAACGCCAATGCCGGAAGCATTTGGCTGTGGGGTTGCCACGGGTCATAGAGCAGTGTGCTCCCCATCGACCAGGCGAGGGTCGACGCGAACAGCGCGGTCAGGCACGCCCCACCGAAACGACCCCTTCGCCATCCGACCCCCATCACGGTGAGGACCGCGAGGGCATTGAGGAGACCGATACCGACCACGATCCCGGCGTCGCGACCCAGCAGGACCGACGGAATCGCCAGCCATTCGAACAGCAACGGACCGGGGTGGTTCAGAATCGTGCCGGCCGCATCCGACGCCGAGGTCACCACGCCGAGCAGTGGCGTGTGGCTCGAGAACACGTCGTGCACTCGGATGGCGATGAGGCCGTTGTCGCCGGTGACGGTCCACCCGTCGATGAGGGCTCGGACACACGCAACGACGATGGGCAGCACCGCGACCGCACCGACCGCCGCGAGTCGCCATCTCGGAACGCCGACCGGATCCGAGACGGCGCGCTCGCTCATCGCCCCTCGGCCAGCGCCGCGGGCCCGATGAAGGCGGCCGATGGTTCGCCGATGTCGAGCAGGCGTCGCAGTTTGGCTGCGATCGCCGGTGACAGCTCCGGATCGACACTCGCGGTGAAGACGTTCTCATCGAGATTCGGAATGAGGTCGGTGCGACCGATCCGAGTGAGGTCGGTCCGTAACTCACGCCGCAGCGCGGTGCGTTCGCGGAGCTGCTTCGGCGTGCGTCGATCGGTGTACGCCACTTCGACCACCCCCGGCTTGGTCCGCCATCGAGCGATATCCGATCCGACCGAGATGTGGACGACTGCCGTGGCGTCGCCGCGCGTCACCACTCGCTGATCACCCACGATCGAGTGGTACTGCTTCGGCAACCCGGCGTGAACACCCGCCCGTTCGAGTTCGAGCAACATGCCGTAGAGGGGCGAGTTGATCGAGATCGGGTCGGCAATCGTCACCTGGTACCGGCCGCTCGTGCCCTCGCCGGGAGCGGTGCCGGCGTCGATCGCACGCACGGTTCCCCGCACGAGTTGCCCGAGGGCCAGCGAGATCTGCGGGTCGGGTGGCTCGACCGTCGTGGCCTGCCAGGCGAACGAGCCGAGCGCGGCGACCAGCACGATCGAGGCCACCGCGGCAACGGCGGGCTCGAGTCGGGTCGGGGCGGACCGATCACGCCCGTGCGTGGCGTCGCGTCCGAGCGCCACGGCGACCCAGCCGATCGCCAGCATCATGAACGCGTTGATGGCCCAGGACCAGAGCATCAGGTAGTACCACACGAACCCGAAGATGTTGGCAATCGAGACCAGGCCGAGTCCCAGGGACACGAGCAGGACGACGTTCAGCGCGTTGACCACCCGGATCCGCCGCACCCCGCCCGCGACTGCACTCGCCACCCACAGACCCAGGAACATCACGCCGGGGATGACCGAGCCGGTCGTCGCGTCCTGCTGGCTGACGAGCCGCCACGGATTGAGGTGCACGAGGAGCACATCGAGCCCCGCCCGCAGACCGATCGGGGTCTCCGGGGGATTCGTGAAGTGCTCCCAGATCAGCGTCAGGTTGCCGGGCGAATGCGTGAACTCCTGCACCACCATCGGGATCGACGTGAGTGCGATCACCGCGACCGCCAGGCCGATCGAACGGCCTGGCCGGGCCCCGAGCGAACCGGGTCGCTTCCACCGGCTCCAGATGATCCACGCGAGCGCGATGCCGCCGAGACCGCCCACCAGACCGAGGTACGAGATGTGGGTGTGCAGACAGAAACAGGCTGCGAACGTCGTGAACGGAAGCCAGGAGAGGTCGTCGCAGAGCACCGACCACACGCCGACCACCACGACGAGGAACCACATCATCGGCATGTAGGGGTTCCACGCCTGGGTCAGGACCGACGGGCCGTAGAACGCAGAGAGCAGCGCGAGCGCGGCTCCGACACCCAGGACCACACGAACCGAACCCCGTCGTCGCGCCATGAGGAGCGTGGCGCCGATCGCGGTCAGGTTGAGTGTCGCCGTCGCGACCTGCATCGCCCAGGAGGACGAACCGAACAGTCGATAGACCGGTGCCAGGGCCCAGAAGCTCAACGGTCCGGGGTGACTCCCCTGGCGGGCCAGAGTGCCGATGCGACCCGGGAGCCCGATCAGCGGGGGGTGGCTCGTGAAGACATCCCGCACTCGCATCTCGGTCTGCGCGAGATCCAGGAGCGGGAACCAGCGGGGCCGCGCGATCACGATCAGCGCGATCACGAAACCCACCGCGAAACCGCCCCAGATCAGGATCGTCACCGTGCGGGACGGCCGGATGCGGGTCGGTGCGGCGGAGCCGTCAGGACCGACCGCGTGGTCGAACTCCAACGACGGCGACATCAGGGTGAATCTACCGTCCGGTGGACTGATTTCGGGACCAGTGGTGTCCCGACTCGCGGACACGCCACTGCTACTCTCGCACCGATGTTCCCCGGGTTTGCGCGCTGGTTCGGCGCGCCGAGCACCCGGTGATCGGCATCGTCACCCGCACGTCGTTCCGCATCGCCGCGTGGTCGCCGCGCACGAAGCGGGTCATCGTGTTCCTCGTGCTGGCCGCAGCATTCGCGCTGCCGCTCCGCGGATTGCTCCGCAACCAGGGGCCGCCGATGGAGGAGGGCTTCATGCTCGTCTTCCCTGAGCGGGTGCTCCACGGCGACTTCCCCAACCGAGATTTCCTCCATCTCTACGGACCGGGGAGCCTCTGGGCGCTCGCCGGTTGGATGAAGGTGCTCGGCGTCACCCTGACGGCCGAGCGGCTCTTCGGGCTGCTCCAGCAGATCGGTGTCGTGGCCGGCGTCTACTGGCTGGCGCGGGCGTGGGGTCGTCGACTCGGCCTCGCGTGCGCCCTCCTCGCGTTGTTGTTCATCGTCCCGCCGCTCGGGCTCACTGCGCTGGCGTGGATCGGCGGGGTCGCACTCGGGTTGATCGGCCTGAACCTGACCCTGGTGGGCCGTCGGGCGGTCGACGTCGATCCCCGCCGCGCGGCCCGGTACCTGTTCTGGGGTGGCCTGGTCAGTGCCGGAGCACTGCTGTTCCGGCTCGATCTCGTCATCGCGGTCGGACTCGGTGCGCTCGGCGCCACCGCCGGGCTGAGTTGGGCCGCCAAGCGGAAGTTCGCCACCGGTCTTGGCATCGGCGTCCTGGCCTACGTGATCCAACTCGTGACTGCCGGTCCGTACAACACCTTCAAGGGCATGGTCCTCGATCCGGTCGTCTATCTCCGGGGCGGTCGCCGACTCCCGATCCCACCGTCGTGGAATCATCTCGACGGATTTCTCCAGCGGTCCGGTGCGATCCAGCCACCCAAGTGGCCGCTCCCCCACCTCGAGACGTCACAACAACTCTTCGTCTGGTTCTTCGTCATGATCGCCGTCGTCGTTGCGGTGCCGATCATCGGTCGATTCGCGCTCCGTCGCCGCCCGAGCAGTCGCCGAGCCCGGGTGCTCTTCGCGGCCGGCTTGTTCGGCCTGGGCATGCTCCCTCAGGGCATCCAACGCGTGGATTCAGCCCACTTCTCCTGGGTGAGCTGCGTGTCGTTGGCCCTGCTGCCGGTCGCGGTGGTCGAACTCGTCCGGTTGCGACGATCGACCACGCCCCGCTGGACTCCGGCGCTCACGATCGTCGCGATCCCGATCGCAATCGTGTTGCTGTTCCCCCACTTCACCGGCTGGTCCTACGCCGACTTCGTCGCGCAGACGTTCGGCCGTCACCGCTTGGCGTTCGCGATCGAACGGAACGGCCGAACCTTCTATTACGGACGCGACGACGTCGCGCAGGCAGCGCGGGAACTCCTGGCCGAGGTCCCGAAGGTCGCGAAGCCGGGCGACAAACTCTTCGTCGGTCCGACCGACCTGCGCAAGACTCCGTATTCGGACGCTTACCTCTATTACCTGCTCCCCGAGTACCCGCCGGGCACCTACTTCATCGAGATGGACCCGGGAGTGGCGAACCGGGCGGGTTCACGGATGCCCTCCGACCTCGCCCATTCTCAGGTGGCGATTCTGTCGGGAGTGTGGAACGACTGGGACGAGCCCAATGACGCCCGCAAGTTCGGGAGCAACGAATCCAACCTCGTCCTGCGCCGCGACTTCTGCCTCGTGAAGACCTTCGGCGTCCGACCGGACGACAAGAACCACACGCCGCTCTACGAGCTCTACATCAACCGGTCGATCTCTTCCGATCCCGACGGAACCGGTCGCGAATGCCCCACCAACTGACGAGGGCCATCTCCTCGGCCATGACGGCCATCGACATCTTCGAGTGGCCGCGTACGCGGTCGGTGAAGGTGATCGGGACCTCGACGACCTTCCCGCCGACCTTCCGGACCCGGTACGCGAGCTCGATCTGGAAGCCGTAGCCCTTCGCCCGAGTCTGTGAATAGTCGACCGCTTCGAGAATCTCACGCGTGAATGCCCGGTAGCCGGCGGTTGCGTCGGCAACGCCGGTCCGCAGCATCATCCCCGTGTACGCATTGCCGTACTTGGACAACGCCCGGCGCCGCCACGGCCAGTGCGGAATGGAACCGCCCGGCACGTACCGAGAACCGATGGCCAGGTCGGCGCCATTCCGAATCGCTTCGACCAACTCCGGAAGCACTTCGGGATCGTGGGAAAGGTCGGCGTCGATCTGGCAGATCACGTCGTACCCCCGCGCGATGCCGACCGCGAAACCGGCTCGATACGCCGCGCCCAACCCGTGTTTCTCGGGCCGCCGCAGCACCTCGATCTGACCGAGCTCCGCGCCAACGCGCTCGGCGACGGCGGCGGTGCCGTCGGGGCTGTTGTCGTCGAGCACCAGAATGTCGGCGTCCGGGATCGCGGCGCGGGCCCGACGGAGGAACTCCTCGATGTTGTCCGCCTCGATGTAGGTCGGCGTACAGACTTGCACCCTCATCCTTCGCCGCCTTCCCGCCGGCGGGCGGCGGCGGCATCGATCGACTCACGGGCCAGTACCGGCGCGTCGCGCCCGGTGCCGCCCTGGCGGTCGTCGCGCGTGATCGACTCCTCGTGGTACTCGTCCTCCACGTTGACGGTCCAGACGTCGTGATGGGCACCGAGGATGTT
>JAENVU010000070.1 GCA_016650415.1 Acidimicrobiia bacterium | reverse complement strand
GGCCGCGAGGTTCGCGCGCGGGGTATCAACGCCCGGGTCGTCACGCCGGGAACGATCACCCGCGGAGATCGGATTCGGAAGATCTGACGCGACGAAAATGAGTACGGCCACGGTTTGAGGGGATGGAAAAGGCCAGACCTATACTCGCCCCGTTTCCAGCGTTTGGGTTGAGGGGCCGCACGCGTGACTGACTATTACCGGGAGTACCTCGCCGTCGCTGTGCTGATCGGCGCGGGACTGGCGATGGTGGGCGGCATGCTCGGGCTGGGCAAGCTGATCCGCCCGACCCGACCCCAGCCCCAGAAGTATGTGACCTACGAGGCCGGATCCGATCCGGTCGGTGGGTGGGGGCAATCCAACGTCCGGTATTACGTCTACGCGTTGCTCTTCGTGATGTTCGACGTCGAGGCGGTCTTCATCTTTCCGTGGGCGGTTCGGCTCGAAACGCTCGGTGTCCAGTCCTTGATCTCGATGATCGTGTTCATCGTGATCCTGGCGCTCGGCCTGGTCTATGCGTGGCGAAAGGGAGTGCTGCGGTGGGCTTAGTCGAGAAGGGCGTCTTCGGGAAGAAGCCGCTGAAGCCAGTGACCTGGCTCCTGAACTACAGCCGGAAGTACAGCCTCTGGATGTTCCAGTGGGGCTTGGCCTGCTGCGCGATCGAAATGGGCGCGGCGCTTGCCAGTCCGCGGTACGACATGATGCGCCTCGGGGTCATCCCCTTTCCGGCCAGCCCCCGCCAGGCGGACCTCGTTGTCATCTCCGGCACCGTGACCGACAAGATGGCGCCGGCGATCAAGCGCCTCTACGAGCAGATGCCGGACCCGAAGTACGTGATCTCCATGGGTTCGTGCGCCAACTGCGGTGGTCCGTACTGGGACTCGTACTCGGTGACCAAGGGCGTCGACCAGGTCATTCCGGTCGATATCTACATCCCGGGGTGCCCGCCGCGGCCCGAAGCGCTGCTCGAGGCGATCGTGATGTTGCAGGAGCGCATCCAGAACGAAGGTCTCGGCAACGACGAACTCGCGCAACGCTGGCGCGGCGAGCACGTCGTGGTCGACAACGCCTACATGGCTGCGCGGGTCTGACGCTCATGGCCGACGAGACGCCCGACACGCCCGACACGCCCGATGCGAGCGCGGACGACGCCGTGACCGACGCGAGCGCAGTCGCGGTCGAGGAAGTTCCCGCGATCGATCCGGCCGTCGCGGCACTGTTCGAACGGTTCGAGGCCGCGTTGGGCGACGGTGTCGTCGATCATGCGGACTCGTTCGGAACGCTCGTGGTCAGAGTGAAGCCCGACGCCTGGAAGCGGGCGGCCGAAGTGGCTCGGGCCGATCTCGACTGCGACTACCTCTCGTTCATCTCCGGTATCGACTGGATGCCCGCACCCAAGCCGGCCGGCGACGAGGGTGGCGACACCTCCGCGCCGGTACAGCCCGACACGATGACCTTCGGCGTCACGGGTTCGGACGGCCGATTGCAGGTCTTCGCCCACGTGCAATCCACCACTCGTCACTGGGGCGTCACGATCAAGACCGATGTGGCCGACCCCGCACCCACGGTCGACAGTTGGGTGTCGGTGTACCCCGGCGCCGACTGGCACGAGCGGGAGTGCTGGGAGATGTACGGCGTCGACTTCTCGGGCCACCCCAAGATCCGGCACCTCTATCTCCCGGGCGAGTTCGAAGGCAACCCGCTGCGCAAGGACTTCGCCCTGCTGGCGCGCGAGGTGAAGCCGTGGCCCGGACTCGTCGACGTCGAGCCGATGCCCGGTGACGACACTGAGGAGGGCGACTCGTGACCTCCACCGAGACGCCCGGCTTCGAGGTCGACCCGGCGCTGTATTCCAACCTGGCCGGTTCGCAGGTGAACGTCGAGCTCGACACCGGCGACATGATCCTGAACCTCGGCCCGCAACACCCGGCCACGCACGGCACGCTCCGGCTCGTCGTTCGGCTCGACGGTGAGCGGGTCGTGGCTGCCGACCCGGTGATCGGGTACATGCACCGCGGCTACGAGAAGCTCAGCGAGTTCCGCACCTACCCGCAGATCACGACGCTGATCAACCGGATCGACTGGCTCTCGAGCTTCGCCAACGAAGTGCCCTTCGTCCACGGCGCCGAGCAGCTGATGGGCATCGAAGCGCCGCCGCGTGCGCAATGGATCCGCACCATCCTCACCGAGCTCTCCCGCATCGCGACGATCTATCTCTTCCTCGGTGAGATGGGCTTGCAGGTGGGTGCGCTCACCCCCGCGTTCTGGGGCTTTCGTGATCGCGAGCTCGTCCTCAACCTGATCGAGTCGGCCACGGGCGGTCGGTTCCATCCGAACTTCAACCGCATCGGCGGACTCAAGGACGACCTGCCCTGGGGTTGGATCGCCGAGTGCCGCACCACGATGGACAAGATCCTGCGCGGCTGTGACGACTTCGAGGACGTCCTGGTCGGAAACGAGATCTTCGAGGCCCGGACCCGTGGTATCGGCATCATCCCGGGTGAGTTGGGTGCCGCCTACGGCGTCTCCGGCGCGAACCTCCGGGCGTCCGGCATCGACTGGGATCTCCGGCGCGACGGGAAGCCGTACCTCGCGTACCCCGAACTCGACTTCAAGGTCTGGACCCACTCCGACGGCGACTCGTTCGCGCGGTACTGGGTGCGACTGCAGGAGACCCGGGAAGCCGTGCGGATGGTCATCCAACTCCTCGACGGTCTCCCCGCCGGTCCGATCATGGCCAAGGTGCCGCGCATCATCAAGGTGCCCGAAGGTGAAGTCTGGGTCGAGACCGAGAACCCGCTCGGCCAGATGGGGTACTACATCGTCTCGAAGGGCGCGACGGGTCCGTTCCGGGTGAAGATCCGCTCGGCGTCGTTCTCGAACGTCTCGATCCTGCCGTGGCTGTTGCGCGGGGTCTACGTTCCCGACGTCATCACCATCATGGGCAGCCTGTACTTCATCCTCGGGGACATCGACCGCTGATGCCCCACATGACGCTCGCGCTCGAAATCGGTTGGGGGACGACCCTCGCGATCAAGACCCTGCTGGTTCTCGCGATCATTCCGGTGGGCGCGTTGATCCTGGGCTACACGTTCCTGCTCAAGATGATGAGCCACATGCAGAGCCGGCTCGGGCCGATGGATCCCGGCGGGTTCCACGGTTGGTTCCAGCTCGTCGGCGACGGCATCAAGTTCCTCCAGAAGGAGGACATCATGCCGGCGGAGTCGGATCGTCGTGTGTTCGCGATGGCTCCGGCGATCGTGGTCATCTCGACCTTCTTGATCTTCCTCGTCGTGCCGACCGGCCCGCGCCTGGTGGTCAAGGATCTCGACGTCGGCGTCTTCTACGCGTTGGCGGTCTCGAGCCTGTCGGTCGTCGGCGTCCTCATGGCCGGCTGGGCCAGCGCCAACAAGTTCGCGTTGATCGGTGCGCTCCGTGCCGCCGCGCAGCTCATCGCCTACGAGCTGCCGCTCCTCCTCGCCGTGGTCGGTGTGGTGATCCAGGCGGGCACGATGAGTCTGCAGGGCATCGTCGGAGCCCAGGTCGACGGCTCGATCTTCGGGTTCTCGGGTCTCGGCAACCCGTTCATCCTCACGCAGTTCGTCGGGTTCTTCCTGTTCCTGATCGCGGCGCAGGCCGAGCTGACCCAGACCCCGTTCGACATGCCCGTCGCCGAGTCCGAGCTCGTCGCCGGCTACATGGTCGAGTACACGGGTTTCCGATTCCTCTTCTTCTTCATCGGCGAGTTCGGTACGGCGTTCGCCTTCGCGGCGTTGGCCGCCACGATGTACCTCGGAGGCTGGGCCATTCCCGGCGTCACCGGGGGCATGGCCGATCTCCTCGGGCCGCTCGTCCTGTTCGTGAAGCTCATGGGCGTGGCCTTCCTGATGTTCTGGGTCCGCTTTACCTACCCGCGGTTGCGGGAAGACCAGCTCCAGGCCGTCGCGTGGAAGTACCTCATCCCGATCGGCCTGCTGAACATCATCGTGACTGCGATCATCAAGGTGGCCGTCTGATGCCGAAGTTCTCGAAACCGAAGTTGCCTGGTGTCATCAGCGGGCTCGGAGTCACCTTCCGCACGATGATGGAAGGCGCGGTCACGGTCCAGTACCCGCACGAGCGGGAGGATCCGGCGCCGCGCGCCCGTGGGGTCATCGCGCTGAAGGAAGAGAACTGCACCGCGTGCATGCTCTGCGGCCGCAGCTGCCCCGACTGGTGCATCTACATCGAGGGCCACAAGGAACTGCGACCGCCGCGTCGCGAAGGCGGCCGGCCGCGCAGCGTCAACATCCTCGACCGGTTCGACATCGACTACGGCCTCTGCATGTACTGCGGGATCTGCGTGGAGGTCTGCCCGTTCGACGCGCTCTTCTGGAGCCCGGAGTTCGAGTACTCCGAGCCGCGGATCTCCGATCTCCTCCACGACAAGGACCGTTTGGGCGAGTGGATGGACGGTGTCCCCGAACCCGAACCCCTCGAACTCGGCGCCGAAGTCAAGGGGAAGAAGTGAAGCCAAGCGAACGGCGGCGGCCGCTTCCCGTGACTCAGGACTACTCGGACACGCGCACTGCAGCTGAACGATCGCGGCCGCAGAGAGCGAGGCCATCGTGATCGTTCAGAACATCTTCTTCTGGGTGCTGGCGCTGGCGATGGTGCTGGGCGCGATCGGGGTGGTCCGTTCGCAGAACGTCGTCCACGCGGCGCTGTACCTGGTGGTCGTCATGGCCGGCGCCGCGGCCCAGTACATCCTGCTCGCCGCCGAGTTCGTCGCCTGGGTCCAGGTCATCATCTACATCGGCGCGGTGATCATCCTGTTCCTGTTCGGGATCATGCTCACCCGCGCGCCGATGGGCGGCGATACGAAGCTCGACAACGATCAACGCTGGCCGGCCGCGGTCGTCAGTGTCTTCCTGGCCGGGGTCCTCGGTGCACTGTTGATCGATGCGTTCGGCAAGAAGGAAATCGTCATCAGCGGGGCCAAGGGCGAGCAGCTGCTGCAGGTGGGCAAGGCCGGACACCTCGCCGACTCCATCTTCACCGCGTACGTCGTGCCGTTCGAGGTCGTCTCGATTCTCCTCCTCGCCGCGCTGGTCGGTGCCGTCGTGATCGCGCGGAGGGACTGACGTGATCCTCAACCAGTTCCTGATCCTGGCTGCCGTCCTCTTTTGCATCGGCGTCTACGGCGTGCTCGCCCGTCGCAACGGCGTGCTCGTTCTGATGAGTGTCGAGCTGATGCTCAACGCGGTGAACATCAACCTCATCGCCTTCTCGGCCTATCTCCGCGAGACCGCCGGCGAAGTGTTCGCACTCTTCGTCATCACGATCGCCGCGGCCGAAGTCGGCGTCGGGCTGGCCATCGTGTTGCTCATCTACCGCAACCTGCACAGCCCCGATCTCGACCACGTCGAACAGTTGAAGGGGTAACGGCAACCGTGTTCTTCCTCGACCATGCCTGGCTCATCCCGGTCCTCCCGGTGGTGTCGTTCCTGCTGATCCTGTTCTTCGGCAAGAAGATGCCCAAGGGTGGTTCCGAGATCGGGATCGCCTCGTTGGGCGTGACGTTCCTCATTGCGTGCGCCACCGCGGTCCAGTGGTTCCAGCGGGTCGAAGACGCGACCCACACGTCCGGTGGTGAGGCGGTCAAGGCGTTCGGCAAGGGCCTGTTCGCGTCTGGCGTGGAACACCACGTGATCGTCGAACCGGTCATCCACGCGACGACCTGGTGGCGCAACGGCGGGTTGGAGTTCTCGGTCGGGACCCGCATCGACGGGCTCGCGGTGATGATGCTCTTCGTCGTCACGCTGATCTCGCTGCTCGTACACATCTATTC
>JAENVU010000069.1 GCA_016650415.1 Acidimicrobiia bacterium | reverse complement strand
GTGACGACCTGGAGAAGGCCAAGCGACTCCCGCTCCATCTCTGGGCTCCCGGATCACGCGACTACTTCGTGCGCATCACCCCGGACCGAATCACAGGCCGCCGCTACGGCCAACGGTCGGCCGAGGCGTGATTTGGGAGCTCGAGGAGCGCGTCGACACCGACGGCGAGCGCGAGCTTCACAACCGCCTGTGGGTGCCGGAAATCCATTGCCGAAGTTTCTTTGACCGTCAGCGGCTTGGACGGGGTGGGATCCGGTGCAACAGTGCCACCCCGGCACGTGATGAAGGTCAGCGAGCGCTATTCGCGCGCTTGAAATCGATTGGCCCTGAGGCGCTCGTCGGGGCCGGGGCCCGCCGGACTGCAACGATACGAGTGTCGCCGATGCCCTTGAGGGCGAATGTCCTCCGCACCCGGACGAGTTCGATGTCGTCGCGACCCGCGAGTTCGCCCACGGCTGCACGCGGGATCACAATGGTGCCGCGACGGGCGATCGTGGTGAGCCGCGCCGCGAGGTTGGCGGTAGGCCCGAAGACGTCGCCGCCGACGGCAACCGTGGGGCCGTAGGCGATCCCGCAGTGAATATCGGGCATGCCCGCGATCGCGCGAAGGCGCTCGGCGAGGTCGAGACCGATGTCGACGGCGACCGGCAACGAGTCGGCCACGAACATGATCTCGTCGCCGATGAGCTTCACGGCGCGCCCGCCGCCAGTTGACACGACGTCGAAGGCGATGTTTTCGAACTCGTCGACGAGGTTGGCCAATCGTCCGACGGACACGCGCTGGCTGAGTTTGGTGAAGTCGCTCAAGTCGGCGAAACCCACGGCCTGCTCGTGCGCGGTGTCGTCGGTCTCGAGCCGACGGCCGAGAGCTGCCATGAGGTGTCTGCGCCATACGTACACCAGCGAGTCCTCCAAGAGGTCGAGCACCGACTCATCGACGGCCGCGACCAACGAGGTGAGGCGTTCCGCGTCGGTGGGGTCGGGATCCGCGCCGGGGAGCGCGGCAACGAGCTGCTCGACGACTCCGAGCTGCGCTTCGGCGATACGCGAGAACGACGCGCCGAGGAGTCGCGCCAGCCGGAGGATGGCCCCGTCGTCGACCAGGCCTGCGCCCGCCAGCGCGACGAGGCGTTTCAAGATCTCGACGTCGGGCTCGGCGAACGCGACGGCATCCTCGGGGACCTCGGCGAAGCCCATCGCCCGCCACCATTTCACCGACCGCTCGTGATCGATCCCCGCGAGGCGGGCGACGTCCTCGCGCCGGTATCCAGGTTGCCCGAGCCCTACCGCCCCGTACAGCGTCGCCGAGGGTTCGCTCATGGGTACATCGTTGCCCCTCGGTGCGGTGCCATGGCTTCAACTCCGCTCATTGTGGACCGACCGCTTCACAGCCCGCGCACTTTGCGTCCACGGTCTCCTTCTTTGATCGTCGTCGACCGGAAGGGACGCGTCACCTCAACGCCGTCGCGGTTTGATCCTCTCGCCCGAGGCGAACGCTTGCTGCCCTTCCAGTATCGACTCCGGATCACTCCCAAGCTTTATGAGAATCTTTGCCGCGTCGAGTGCCTGCAATCGCGACAATTCGCGAGCCATCCAGATCGCGCGGACCGTACCCTGGATCGCAGTCGCCGGCGCCTTTGCGATCTCGCCCGCAGCCCAGGCGGCGGCGTCACGAAGCCCATCGCCGGCGACGACCTCCGAAACGAGGCCCACTTGGTGGGCGCGCGCTGCCGTCATGCGCTCGCTCGAGCCCAGCAACGCGACGCGCATGATCTCGCCGAAGGGCATCTTCTGCAGCATGTGGATCGATTCGAAACATGCCGTCATTCCGAACGTGACGTGGGGGTCGAAGAAGGTCGCATGCTCTGCGGCGATGATGAACTCGACCTCGCCGAGCATGTAGAAGGCGCCACCGCAGGCCATCCCGTTCACGGCGGCGATGACTGGCTTCCAGAGATCGTTGCTCTTCGGTCCGATGTTCTCGCCCGGGTCATCGAAATGCCACGGCGTAGCACCCGAAGCCGTTCCGGTGCCGGTCGCGCTCGCGGCGTTTACTTCCTCCGAGGTTGTCCAATCTCCCATGATCTCGTTTCGATCGATACCGACGCAGAAGGCTTTGTCGCCTGCTCCAGTCAGCACCGCGCAACGGACGTCGTCATTGGTTCGGAGGCTGCGCCAGACGTCCTTCAACTCGCGTTGCATCTCGAAGTTGAACGCATTGTGCAAGTCGGGTCGGTTCAGCGTGATCCACGCGACGCCATCGACTTCTTCATACAGGATGGTCTCGTAGTCGGGCACGTCAGGATGATACGCGTGGAAAGGTGGCGGTGAGGGTCCCACACTCCGTGTCGACCGAGTTGCCCGGCGCGTTTCAGGCCGAGGAGCCGCGTCGAGGCCGCTTCCCACCATCGAACATCGGAGTCAGTTCGAGCAGTTCGGACACGTCGACCCCGTCGTCGAACGCCTCACAGCCTGTGCGCTGGAAGAGGCGGGCCGGGCCGGTGACCGTGGCCCTGCCTCCCGTGACCCTCAGCCACGAGCCTTCGTACATCGCGAGCACCGGACAGTAGTTTTCTTCGAGGAACTCACCGATGCGCTCCTCCCGACTCTCACCCATGAACGTCGAGGCCGGATCGGGGTCGACATAGTGGAGGTTGATCTGGAACGGCAGGAATCCAAGCGCGGCGAGGCTCGGCGGTTGACGGATCGGCATGTCGTTGGTGGTGCGGATCGTCGGACACGCGACGTTGGTCCCGGCCGACGCGCCCATGTAGCGCGTCGAGCCGTCGCGGACGTGCGCTCCGAGCTCGTCGATGACATCGAGGTGGTAGAGCGCGTCGAGGAGTCGGAAGCTGTTGCCCCCACCCATCATCACCACTTCGGCATCGCGGATCGCGCGGTCCGGAGCATCGGCGCGGTGCGCGGAAATGACCTCGATCCCGAACGCGCCGAGCGCGGCCGTCACCCGGTCCGCGTAGTCGTCCCAGTCGGCGAGTGCATACGGGATGAAGGTCACGGTGGACCCCGCGGCCACCTCGCCGAATGCTGCCGCGGCGTGGGCGAACATCTCCGCCCCGTAGTTCGTGGAGTTCGACAGCAACAGCAGCTCCATGCCGGGCCATTTTGGTGCAGCCCCTCGCTCTTCCCCTCATCCAATGCCGAGGGCGCCCCGACTCTCCGCTTCGAAGAACCCGCCGTCGCTTGAATCACGATCGAGGTGTCACCGGTGTCACCGCGGCCTGGCGTGCCGATCCCACCCGGGCTCGGCTCGATCTGCAGCGGGGGCTCGACTTCCAGAGCATCGCCCGGCCCGAAGACCTCGGCCTGGATCCAACGATCGTCTTTCCGTCGTCACCGTCGGGCGGCGACGAATTGCGACAACTGTTACAAAGAATCGGGGTCGGCCGTGGAGCGCGTGCACTCGACATCGGGTGTGGCAAGGGCAGCGCGATCCGAACGATGCTGCGATTCCCGTTTGATCGGGTCGATGGCCTGGAGGTCGCGCCCGAGTTGGCCGCGGTCGCCCGATCCAACTTCGCCAGGCTGCACGAGCGACGCAGCACGATCTTCACGGCGGACGCGACTCGTTTCGACCGCTACCGCGACTACGACTTTCTGTACATCTACAGCCCGTTCGCGGCATCGGTGATGGCGCGGTGCATGGCCCGCGTTGTCGAATCTGTCGATGACCGCCCGCGTACGGTCACCATTCTCTACCTCAACACCTGCTGCCACGACGAGATCGTTGCCACCGGCCGGGTCACGTTCGAGTCGATTGCTCGCACTCCGCACGGCAACGACATCAAGGTCTATCGCTTGACGTGACGATGTGGCGTTGGGCGTCGATGAGATGCTCACCTGATCACGGGCGAGCCGGGCGCTCGAGCACGTCCGCGATCTCGTCGACGACGGTGACGATGTGGCGCAGCCGCGTCGATCCGAGATCGAGCGCATGCTCCCATTTGTGGAGGTCGTCGTTGACCGCGACCGCGAGTCTGCGACCTCGGCCGGTGAGCGCAATCGAAACCTTGCGACGGTCGTGCGGATCGGGGGACCGCGCGAGCCAGCCCGCACCTTCGAGGCGATCGAGGGTGAGCGTCATGCCGCCGGAGGTCCGGTGCAGCACTTCGCAGATGGCGCTCGGCGAGGCAACGCCGTTGGCCGACCGGCGGATGACGCCGAGCACGAGGTAGTCGGCAAGCGCGATCCCGTGGCCTTCGGTGATCGCGCCCAGCTGCGCGCTCACGAGCAGCTGGAGACGCATCACGGCCGCCATCAGGCCCGGCTCGGCCCGGCCGGGGGTGGCGTCGGTGGTCGCGGTCTTCACTCGGTGATCCCGAAGCGCTGGAGGCCGTACACGTTGATCGCGTTCCCGCGCAGGAGCTTGTACACCTCGCCCGCGTTCAGGCCCGCCGCATTCGAGAGTTCCCACGCCCTCCGCCGCGACTGCGGGAATGAGCCGTTCGGGTGCGGAAAGTCGCACTCGAAGATGATCTGGTCCATTCCGACCTCGTCGCGGCAGCGCAGACCGTGGAGATCGTCGAAGATGCAGCCGAACACGCGACCCCGGAGGTAGGTCGAGGGCGGGTTCGGGAGATCGATGCCACCGACGTCCTCGTGCCACACCGCGTCCATGCGCTCGTACTGAAACGGCATCCACCCGACCTGGCTCTCGGCGTAGGCAGGCTTCAGTTTCGGGAATCGCTCGAGGCTCCGGCTGTACACCCAGTCGCAGACCGAGCCTTGCGCGTTGTGGGCGTTGAGTGACATCGAAACCGCGAGCGGAGCTTCCTCACAGGTGGTGGGCATCGACGAGGAGGAACCGATGTGCATCGAGACGGTGGTGTCGCTCTCTTCGCATGCGTGCCAGAGGACGTCCCAGTTCCCCGAATACAGGGAGTCGAAGCCGAGCTTGGCAGGGTTCTCGCTGAAGGCGATTGCATAGCTGCCCTTCGCGGCACAGCGGCGAACCTCCGCCGCGGCAGCCACCGGATCCCAGAGCGGAATGAGCGTGAGCGGCACCATCCGCCCCTTCGCCGCACCGCCACACCACTCGTCGATCATCCAGTCGTTGTAGATCCGCAGGCAGGTCATGGCGAGGTCTTTGTCGTCGCGCTCGGCGAAGCCCTGACCCGCGAAGCGCGGGAAGGTGTTCGGGTAGTTGATGCCGACCTCGACGTGATTGAGGTCCATGTCGGCGAGGCGCGCGGCCTGGTCGTAGGCGCCGGGACGGAAGTCCTCATAGATCGCGGGAACGTTCTCCTGTTCCGCCGGAGGGATCCCACCGGCCGCGTGCAGGAGGCCGGTGCCGAGGACGAGGTCCTCGTAGAGCCAGACGTCGCACCACTTGCCGTCCGCGACGTTGCGCTCGAAGGACAGCTTGCCGCCCCGGAAGTCGAGGCGCGCCTTCTCCCGCACGACGCGCGGCCCGCGGTCCCGAACGGATGCCGGCAGCTCGCGCTGCCACAGATCGCGGGGCTCGAGGATGTGGTCGTCGACCGAGATGATGAGCGGGAAGTCCGTCTCCGCCGGCGTCACCCCGTTCGGCACGGGTGTCGGCGTGGGTACGCCCGCAGGCGCCGTGATGGTCATGACTCGCTCCTCGAGAAACCTTTGTGCCAAGTAACTATTTCCAGCGTAGTATCTCGGGATGGTCGATGACCCGACACCCGCGAGCCCGCCGCCGAATCCCAAAGTCGAAGGACGCGAGCCGATCTTTCGTCACCTCGACGATCCGGACGTGCCCTGGCAGGCGGTGAAGGAGCAACGCAATGCCGACGGCACCGTCGCGCAGGTGCGGGAGAAGTGGCTCGCGTTCTCGCCCGACCCGCAGTACCTCTCGATCTACGCGCGCTACGACCCCGGGATGGTCGTGCGGCGCCACGGTCACTTCAGCCCGCACATCGTCTTCGTGCTCGAAGGTTCGGCGACCTTCGACGGGCGTGAGTGCCCGGCCGGCACGCACATCGAGTTGCCGCTCGGCGCCGCGTTCGGCCCGATCGTCGCGGGCGCCGAGGGTGTCCTCTTCTTCGAAGTGATGCTGGGCGACCCCCGGAGCTGGGGCGACAACCCGGCGGCGTTCGATGCAGCACTCGCCGTGCAGGGCGCGGAGCCTCTTCCCGATCCGCCACTTGAATACCCGGAATGGCTGAGTGATCTCCGCACCCACTGGGTCGACGACACTCCCGAACCCGGGTAGTTGCCGCGGGATCACGCCGTTGCAGGATCGGCCTGGCTCGGTAAGATGTCGGGCAATTGCCGCTCCGGACCCTGGCGGCTCCACGTGTCTCACGTCAGGAGCTGCGATGTCGACCGAGCCGGCATTGTCACTGCAACCGATCCAACCTCACGCATCGTCGGGTGGTCTGGTCGCGGCGCTCGAAGGTGCCGCGGAACGGTTGCTCGAACGCCACATCGAGACCGCGCCCGAGTGGTTCCCTCATGAGTTGGTCCCGTGGCATCGGGCTGCCGACCTGGACCCGTCCGAGCCGTGGTGCTCGGAGGATTCGTCGGTGCGGCCCGAGGCCCGCGTGGCGCTGCTGGTCAACCTGCTGACCGAAGACAACCTTCCGTACTACTTCAATGCGTTGCACGCGGTGAGCGGTGACGGACCGTTGGCCGAATGGACGCGACGGTGGACCGCGGAAGAGGGACGTCACTCGATCGTCATCCGGGACTACCTGACGGTGACGCGGGCGATCGATCCGATCGAGCTCGAACGGGGTCGGATGCAGCAGGTCTCGCACGGTGTTGCCCCGCAGTTCGACACACTGGCCGACGCGCTCGTCTACGCGACTCTCCAGGAGCTCGCGACTCGCATCTCGCATCGCTCGACCGGGAAGCTGCTCGACGACCCCGCCGGCGTCGCCGTCATGAATCGTGTCGCGGCAGACGAGAACCTGCATCACCTCTTCTACCGTGATCTCGTCGCCGCCGCGATCGAGGTCGCACCGTCGGAGATGGTGCGGTCCATCGACCACGTCGTCAGCGGGTTCGCGATGCCGGGCACCGGGATCACGGACTTCGCGAAGCACGCGCGCGTGATGGCCGAGGCGCAGGTCTACGACTTCGCGCTCCATCACGATCAGGTGGTGGCGCCGATCGTGCTCGGCCGTTGGAAGCTCGAGGACATCGTCGGGCTCGATTCCGAAGCCGAGGCAGCACGCGATCGGGTGCTGCGCCACATCCGAAGGCTCCGGAAGGCCGCCGATCGGCTCAAGGCCCGTCGCACGCGATCGCGCGCCGTCGCCGAAGCCGATCGGCGCGAGTTCCAGGTCGCGGTCCGGAACGGGCGATGACCACCGCCGGCGCCGCCGACGCCGAGCGCGTGTCGGTGAGCCGATCACCATGTGGTCGTGCCGGCCCTTGCCTGCGCGGGTACCGGAGGCGGGCAGTGCGACCGAGTCCTCGTCGCGCACGGAAGAACGGGCCGGCTCGGGGATTCCCTGGCGATCGGCGCGTTCGTCGGCATCGGTGATCGGGCGTATTGCCTCGTCTGTGCTAGAGAAACGCTGATGATGGAGACCATGCTCGAGGCCACGGCCCGGCTGCGCGACGCCGGCTACACCGTCGACTTCAGCGCGACCGACGATGGCTACCTGCAGTGTGGCGCATGCGGAACCGCGCATGACCCGGCGACCATGACGATCGACGAGGTCGTGCGCTTCGAGGGCGCATCGAACCCTGACGACGAGTCGATGCTGCTGGCGTTGTCCTGCGACTGCGGGCAACCCGGCCTGTACGTCACCGCGTTCGGGCCGAATGCCAGCACCGCGGACATCGCCGTGCTCCAACGCCTGCCCTGATCCAGCCGCGCGCGGACCGTCGCAAGGAGAGCCACCGAAATCAGAGTGGCGCGTAGGTCCAGTCGGGTTGCTTACGCGACTGGGCTTCGTCGTAGTACGCGACGCCGTCGCGAATGTCGACGATCTTGGGAATCAGCAGCGTCTCCGGGGCCCCGACCGCGACGACCTCCGGGGTGAAGTCTTCCGGGAAGCGGCGTAAGAGGCTGCTGATGACCCGCTGTTCCTCCTCGCCGAGGAAGCACCGGTTCTGATCGGTGACGCTTCGAAGCCGTTGTCCGATGATCTCGATGTCGGGAGCCGACTCGTCGGTGCTCGCCAGGGCATCGAGGTGACGGGTGATCTCGCCGGTCCCGAACTTGCACGCGCGACATTGCCCACACGATTCGACGTAGAGGAATCGCGAGACCATCCGGGCGACAGAGAGCATGCTGCGAGTGTCGTCGAAGACGATGAAGCCGGCCGAGCCCAGCCCGCTTCCGGCGGCTTGGAAGGCTTCGTAACTGACCGGTGTGTCGAGGTCGTCGCCGGTGAGGATCGGATTGGAGACGCCGGAGAGCACCGCCTTCACGGAGCGACCTTCCGCGGGGCCGCCGCCCAGTCGGCCGATGACGTCGCGCAGTGTCGTTCCGGGCTCGATCTCGCCGTAGCCCGCCCGGGTGAGGTCGCCGACGACGGTGCAGATCAGGGGGCCGGAAGTGTCCGCGGTCCCGATGTCTCGGTACCACTCTGCGCCGCGGGTGAGGATCAGGGGGACGTTCGCGAGCGACTCGACGTTGTTCACCAGGGTCGGGTTGGACCCGGCCGTCGCGGGACCCTCGATCGGACCGGTGCCGGCGGACCAACCCTCCTGGGGCGTCGTTGCGTAGAGGCCGTGCACATACGGTGCGAGCCATCGCGGCATGGGCTCGTTGCCCTCGATGACCTCCAGGAGTGCCTTCTCTTCCCCGAAGAGGTATTCCTCGGGGCCGCCGACGAGGCTGACCGGGGCGTCGCACAAGAGGTCGGCCGCGGCCATCTCCTGCAGCGCCCGTTCGAGCGCGGCGATCTCAGGGGTGAATGACGCCTTCACCGCCACGAATGCCTCTCGCGCGCCGACAACGGTCGCGGCAACCGACAGGCCCTCGAGCACGAGATAGGGGTTCGTGCGCATGAGGGGGCGGTCCTTGAACGTTCCGGGTTCTCCCTCGGCGCCGTTCGCGACGACGTAGCGGTCCCCGAGCTCCGGGCCGCCACCCCTGACCGAACGCCACTTGCGTGCGGTGGGGAACCCGCCGCCGCCTCGGCCGCGCAGACCTGCGTTCTCGAGCTGGTCGAGCACCCACGCCGGGCCACGCTCGCGGGTGAGTGCAAGCGCACGCCCGCCACCGAGCGCGAGGTAGTCGTCCAGGCTGGTGATCGGACGGGGTGGCAACAGCAGGTTCGGTTCGCTGCTCATGTCGCCGACCGGATGGAGCGGCCGACGACTGACGTGTCCTCGTTCATGTCGCGTCCAGCCTTCCGGTTCGACATGTGATCAGCGCACTTCTCACGCACCCTAGAGATATGCGCCGGGGTCAACGCCGATCGAACGTGATGCCCGCGGCTTCCCGGTCCCACGTCGTGGGGGTGACGCCGTCGTCACGGAGCTCGTACTTGAGCACCCGGCCCACCGGGTTGCGGGGGAGGTCGGCACGGAACTCGATGTAGCGGGGGATGGCGAAGTACGGCACGCGATCGGCGAGCCAGCGGCACAGCTGTTCCTCGTTCAGATCCGAGCCGGGTCGCACGACGAGCGTGACCTTGATGTCGTCCTCGCCGAGCGGGCTCGGGACCGCGTGCACCGCGACGTCCTGCACCGCATCGTGGCCCAGCACCGCCTTCTCCATCTCGAAACTGGAGATGTTCTCGCCGCGCCGACGCATCGCGTCCTTCTTGCGGTCCACGAAGTAGAGGTAACCGTCGTCGTCGAGCCGCCCGAGGTCGCCGGTATGGAACCAGAGGTTGCGCATCGTCGCCAGGGTGGCCTCAGGCCGATTCCAATAGCCGGCGAACATCATGTTCGGCCCGGTGGGGCGGCAGATGATCTCGCCCATCTCACCGATTGGCACGTCGACGTCGTCGTCGTCGACGAGTCGGACCTCGAACTGGTGCGTGTTCGGCTGTCCGCACGCCCCGGCGCGGTTCGGCGTCCCCGGGTCGAGGGCTGCGATGAGCGAAGCCTCGGTCAGGCCGTATCCGCCGCTGAACGTTGCGCACCCGAAGCGCTCGCGCCATACGCGGTCGGTGTCGGGGGGCATCGGCGCCGCCGCGCACAGGCGCAGAGGATGGTCCTGCTGATCGGGGTGGTCGTCGGCATTGGCGATGAGGATCGCGGGGGAACCGAGCAGGCTCGCCACCGTCGCGCCGGTGCGCTTCACCTCGGGCCAGAAGTTGCTCACCGAGAAGCGGCGCGCGATCACGGCCCGGCCACCGACGACGAGGGTCCCGACCACACAGATCGCGATTGCGTTGAAGTGGAAGAGCGGCAACGGCGTGAGGATCACATCGTCGGCCCGCCGCTCCCATGCCCGCGCGATCTGGCGGGCGAGGCTGACCGCGTAGTTGTGCGAGATCACGCATCCCTTCGACGGTCCCGTCGTTCCCGCC
>JAENVU010000068.1 GCA_016650415.1 Acidimicrobiia bacterium | reverse complement strand
GAGGCCCGGGCTCGCTGAAGCGACCGCGAGCACGCCCGCGTGCGACCCGGCAAAATGGACTGATGGACACGATCAGCATCCCGCGCCGATTCTGCGGTCCACCGACCAGTGGGAACGGTGGGTACACGGCCGGGCTGCTCGCCCGGCACATCGATGGGCCGGCCGAGGTCACACTGCGGAAGCCACCTCCGCTCGAGCGCTTGCTCCGCGTCGAGACGGACTCCGCCGGGGCACGCCTGATGGACGGCGACGCGCTCGTCGCCGCGGCCCGGCCGACGACCCTCACCGTCGATCCGCTCCCGGCGGTCCCGCTCACGGCGGCGACCGAAGCGAGTGCGACATCGCCGTTCCTGGACACGACCGTTCATCCGTTCCCCAGCTGCTTCGTGTGTGGACCGGAGCGTGACAACGGTGACGGTCTCCGCATCTTCGCCGGTCGAGTACCCGGGACCGAGTCGTTCGCGGCGCCGTGGACTCCCGACGAGGTCGACGACCTGACGGTGTGGGCTGCGCTCGACTGTCCGAGCTGCGCGGTCATCTACCTCGACGATGACCATCCGCCGCCCTTCGTGCTCGGCCGGATCGCGGTCCGCATCGACACCCTCCCGCGCGCAGGCGAACCCCACGTCATCATGAGCTGGCAACTCGCCCGTGACGGCCGCAAGGTGTTCTCGGCCAGCGCCATCTCCACCACCGCCGGGGAACTCTGCGCGGTTGCTCAGGCCACCTGGATCGAGCTGCCCGCCAGTTGAGTGGAGAACGTCCCGGCGTCGTCATCCGCGCCGACCCTCCGCTCCGTATCAAGTCTGTGGTTCCGAAGCCGACCCCGAACTCCATCGCCCGCGTGACCGATCACGCCCTCGAACTCGCCATTGTCCCGAGCTTCACGCGGATCGGATACGCGGTTCGGTCTCGCCTGGAACATTGGACTCCGCTCGATCGGTACGACCTGACGGGGCGCGTCGTCGTGATCACCGGCGCGACCTCGGGCCTGGGACGGGCCGCCGCCCGAATGCTCGCCGAGGCCGGTGCCTGCGTCGAGATCGTCGCCCGGAACGAGCCCAAGGCCCGGGCCGTACGGGACGCGCTCCTCGCGGAGGTTCCCGGATCGACGATCGGAGTGGTCGTCGCCGACACCGGCGATCTCGACGCTGTCCGGTCAGCCGCCGCCGAACTCATGGCCCGCCATCGCCGGATCGACGCACTCATCCACAACGCCGGCGCGCTCGATCACGAGTTCGGTCGCTCACCGCAGGGCATCGAACGCACCGTCTCGAGCCAGGTCGTCGGTCCGTTCCTCCTCACCCACCTGCTCCGCCCCGCACTGCGCGCCGCTCCGGGCTCGCGCGTCCTCTGGGTGGCGTCGGGAGGTATGTACTCCCAGCCGCTGCGCGTGGCAGACCTCGAAGCAGACGCCGACAACTACGACGGCACCGCGGCGTACGCACGCGCCAAACGCGCACAAGTCACTCTGGCGCAGCTGTGGGGTGCGGCCCTGCAGCCCGAGGGGATCGTGGTCCACGCCATGCATCCGGGGTGGGCCGATACTCCGGGGGTCCGGAGTTCGCTCCCGACGTTCCGTCGCATCGTCGGGCCGTTGCTGCGCACGCCGGAACAAGGCATCGACACCCTCGTGTGGCTCGCGGCCGACGACCGGGCGCGTGCGACGACCGGCGAGTTCTGGCTGGACCGCCAACCGCGGTCACTGCACCGGACGTCCTCGACCCGCCGCTCGGACACCGATGCCGAACGGCGACGGCTGTGGGAATGGTGCATCGACCGGGCTCAGATCACCGACGGCCTCCCGCCCCCGGTCGCGGAACCATGAGACCCAGCCGGTCCGACCACAATCCCCGTACGATCGACCAATCAGTCCGGCCGATACCCATGCTCCGGAGGCACGCCCGATGACGACCGCAGCTCGCGACCACGTTGACGAGCGCCTGGCCATGCTCACCGCGCTCGTCAATGGTGACGTGGCGCTCGCGCACCGGATCGTCCTCGGGCTCCTCGGGAACGGGGTGCCCTTCGACGACATCGCCGTCGAGATCCTCGGCCCGGTGCAGACTGAACTCGGTCGACGCTGGGCGGCCGGTGATCTGGGCATCGCCCACGAACACGCGGCGAGCGCCGCGGTGGAGGACCTCTTGCTCCGCCTCGGTGCGGTGTCCGAGAGCCCCCGGGGTCCGGGGGTCGTGGTCGCCAGCGCCGAGCACGACGCGCATGCCCTCGGTGGTCGCGTCGTGGCGAGTGCGCTCCTCCTCGAGGGCTACCGCGTGATGTTCCTCGGTCCCTCCGTGCCGGCGCGCGACCTCGCCGAGTTCCTCGATATGCAACAGCCACTGGCGCTCGCGCTGAGTTGCTCGATCCCCACCGCGTTGGCCGGGGCGGCCCGATCCGTCGCCGCGGCGCACCAACTGGGAATACCGGTGCTCGGCGGGGGCAGCGCCCTCCCCACCGATGCTCGCGCCGCCACCCTCGGGTTCGACGCGCGTGCGTCGATGCCGCGCGATGCGGTGGACATCCTCCGGGGCTGGGAACACTCGATTCCCGATCCTCTCGGCACACCACCCGCGCGGCTGAGCGAGTGGACATCCCTCGCCGCCCTCGCGCCCGGGCTCGTCGCCGCCGCCGTGCACGCCCATCCGATCGCACCGATCCCGGGGATGGTGTTGGCCGAAGAGTTACACCGCGTCCTTCAGGGCGTCGAGAGTGCCTTGACCGTGGGCGAACCCGCCATCATCGACGACCACGTCGATTGGCTTCGCGAAAGCGGCCCCGCGCACGGGTTCGAGCGCCCGGATATCGACGCGGCCCTCGGCGCGCTCGCCCTTGCCATGGACACGCCACTGCCCGACGGTGCCGCGGTGCTCCGAACCGCGCTCGGCTGAACCGACCGCGGGCGCCCGCGGTGCGACGTCAGGGATCGAGATCCTGTTCCGCGAGCAAGGTACGCAGCTTGGCGAGACCGCTACGGATCCGACTCTTCACCGTTCCTTCGGGTTGCTCCAACATCTCGGCGACCGTGCGATAGCTGTGACCGCCCACGTAGGCAAGCTCGACGGCCCGCCGTTCGTTCTCGGGAAGCTGAGCGAGTGCACGACGGATTCCGGCCGCGACACTTCCGGCGACCGCCGCGCTCTCGGGACTCTCCGGTGGTGGCGTCGGCTCCGCCGAATCACGCAGCTCGCGCATTCGACGGGCGGAGTCCGATCGCACGACGTCGATGGATCGACCATGGGTGACGGCCAAGAGGAAGCTCCGCAACGACCCGCGCTGATCGTCGAAGCGATCGGATCGTTCCCAGAGTCGAACGAAGACGTCTTGGGAGATCTCCTCCGCCCGGGCGTCGTCTCCCACCAGCCGACGCGCGAACGCGACGACCGGGGCGCGGTGACGCCGAACCGCTTCGGCGAGCGCCACTTCGTCACCATCGGAGATGGCTGCGACGAGCTCGCGCTCGCCGGCCTCCGCGAGATTCGTTCGTCCCACCGATCCACCTGATCCCGACGCGTCGCGGTCACGCTAGGCGCGCGACCCCGCGCCCTCCGATCGCCGCGCGAGCTGCTCCGCCAGCGGACGAAAGATGAACCGATGAAACGGCGACACTGCGTACCAATACGCGCGGCCGAGGAGCCCGCGCGGATGAAAGAGGGCGCGCTGGGTCAGTATCGACCCCGGGCCGTCAGGATCGGGGCGAATCGACCACTCCAACCAGGCGTTCCCCGGCAGGAGCATCTCGGCCCGCAGCCGGACGAGCCGCGCGGGTTCGAGGGCCTCGACTCTCCAGAAATCGACGACGTCACCGATCCGGAGATCGGACGGATGCCTCCGGCCCCGCCGCAATCCGACGCCACCCAGGAGTTGATCCATCCACCCCCGAACCCGCCAGAGCCAGCCTCCGATCAGCCAGCCTCGATCACCACCGAGGGCCGTGACCTCGCGATAGAGCGCCTCGGGCGACGCGTCGGAGTGCACGACCTGCCGGTCCGTCAGGATCGTCGCGCCCGCCCACTCCGGATCCGTGGGCATGGGATCGGCCGGCGTCCGACCGTAGAGCTCGGCGTCGGTCCACCGGGTGGTCAGCTCCGCATCGCCGACTCGCCGAAGCGCCAACTCGATCGCGCCCCGACAGTCGATCGGATCGTGAGGCACCACCCGACGGATCGACGGATCCACGACCACGACCTCGTTGACCAGGCTGTCGATCAGCGGCCGGGCGAGGTCGGCCGGGATGGGGGTCACGAGACCGACCCAGAGTGAGGAGAGCTTCGGACTGAGCACCGGAACCGGCAGGATG
>JAENVU010000067.1 GCA_016650415.1 Acidimicrobiia bacterium | reverse complement strand
TGTGGCTGCTGCAAGGTCTGGACCTACTGGGCGGTTCCTCGATGACCGGCAACACCTTCTGGGCCGTGGTCGGCGCACCGATGGTCGTGGTCGGTGTCGTACTGCTCTGGTCGACGAGTCGTTCGCGGAGCCGGAACGCTCCCCAGTAGACGGTGACGCAAGGCGCGATCACGGAGTGTGGGGACTATCGACTCTGGGCGACGCGCAGGGCGAGTGCGAGCGTGGTGCCCATGACGGACGGGACCGAGCTGGTGACCACGAGGCTCCCCGCGGACGCCCTGGCTCGCCTCGACGAGATCGTTGCCGTCGAGGGTGGGACTCGTGCTGACGCGGCGAGTCGGTTGCTCGTCAAGGCGCTCGCGGATCTCGATACCGGGGAGATGGTGAGGCAACAGGCGTATTCGTTGCTCGACGTCGACGAGGACCTGGCCGGGCCGTGAACAAGAGGAACGACCGGTCGCGGTGGTCGTTGTGGTCGGAGGATTCGCTGTTGTCGATCGGGTCGAAGGGTTCGATCCTTTCGATCGGCTCGGTCGGGTCGATCCTCTCGGTCGGTGCTGTGGGCTCGTTCTTCTCGGTGGTTTCGATCGGCTCGTTTGCCTCGATCGGATCCGCGTTGTCGTCATTGTCGCGTTGGTCGTTGATGTCCCATCGTGCTCATCGTGGGGTGATGAGCGGCCGCTGAACGATCAATGGAGGTTGTCCGATGTTCATGAGAATTGAGGGTCTTCCCGACACCACTGTCGGGTTCACAGCACACGGCAAGATCCATGCCGACGACTACACCAAGACGCTGATCCCAGCCGTCGAAGATCTGATCGCGCGGACGGGCAAGGCGCGGGTGCTGGTCGTGTTGGGTTCGGAGTGGGACGGCTACTCGGCGGCGGCGATGTTCGACGACGTGAAGCTCGGCCTCGCCCACCGGAAGGCGTGGGAGCGTTTCGCACTGGTGTCCGATGCGGAGTGGATCCACCACGTGGCTTCGATGTTCGGCTGGCTGGTGCCCGGCGAAGTGCGGGCTTTTCGAGTCGCTGAACTCGACGCGGCCACCGCATGGGTCTCCGGCTGACGCGGAGGCAGCACCGCGAGAGCGGTGCCTCGCCGCTACGCGAATGGGCGACCCGCGATCCGGCTGATCGCGGCGAGGAACGCCTCGAACGCGGGGCTCGGTTCGGTGGTGTCTCCGATGGGCGGGTAGCTGTTGCTGCCGCTTGCGGCGAGCAGGCGGGTGCCGTGCAGGATACGGATCGACCAGTTGGTCCCGTCCATGACCTCTGGGTTGCGGTAGTCGCCGGACCACTGCCATGCGTTGATCGTGTCGAGCGAGGTCCAGAACTGTTCCCAGTCCGAAGGCTCGGGTTCGTTTTGGGCTAGGTCGGTGGGTTCGTAGTGCTCCAGGGTTTCGTGAATGAGTGCGCCGCTGTCGAGATGCACGCGGTAGGAGGTCGCCATGAACCCGCCGATGAAGCAGTCGAGATGGTCGGGTGTGGCGACGGTCAACTCGGTAGCGAGGTCGTGCTGTTCGGCGATCCGGCCGATCTCGGCGACGACGGTCGCGAGTTCGCTGGTCATGGGCCGCGGGTATCGGCAGGTCAGGGTGTCGGTGAGTGAGCGGTAGTACCAAAGCTGGTCGGACATCCCGGCGTTGAACTTGTCCCACACGCCGGGTCCATGTGCCCGCAGGTCGGCGAGGATCGATCGTGCGTTGTGGAGCTTGTCGGCGATGGTGACCCGTAGTACGTCGTCGGGGATGTCGGGATCGGCGAGGTGGTGCACATAGTTCCGCTTGCGTTCGAGCCATGTTGTCTCGTCCCGCGTATCGAGGTTGTCGAGCCCGTCCGAGCATGCGTCGACCGTCGCGTAGATGCGGGCACCGAGTTCGGCGCCGAGGGCTTTCTCGAAGTGCAGGAGCGTGGCTTCGCAGTCTTCGATTGCGTCGTGGAGCAACGCGGCGATCGCGTCTTCCTCGGTCCCGCCGTCTTCGAGCACGAGCGACGTCACCGCAAGGAGATGCGAGACGTAGGGGATGTCGGTGCCTTTGCGGGTCTGGCCTCGATGCAACGTGTTCGCCCACGACAACGCACGCTCGAACGCATCGGTCAGGTCGGTTGGTCGTTTGGCCTTGGCTGCCATGAGGCGACTGTACGGGCAACGAGGTTCACCAACCAGGGTTCCCAGTTGAGAGCCTCAAACTGCTCCTGGAGTCTTGTCCAAGGCGCGGAAGCGACGCGGCCCGAGCAGCGGCAGAGTGCAGACACTGGTAAGACGGGTCGATGAGCAGCCGATGACCGACCGCCGAATCATCATGGGACTGGTGTTCTACCCACGGGGTGGTTCGGCATACGTGGTGCGGTATTTGAGTCCCGCGTTGATCGCTGCGGGTTGGTCGGTCTCACTGGCAGTCGGATCGCTCGGCGTCGCAGGCGACGAGACGCATGCCCCTACGTTCTTCGACGGTCTCGATGTCCATTTCCTCGACTACACCGAGGCGGCGCGCGCTTTCGAGGCGGGTGGCGACGCGTTCGCGGCGCCCGTGCCGATGCACCCCTCGTATGAGGACCGTGCCGGCGTCGCCGATGTCGTGTTGGCGTCGGTCCCTGCCCCACTCGCAGGGCATCTGTCGGAAGCGTGGACGGTTCCACTGCGAGCGGCGCGCGCCGATCGCGCCGATGTGTTCCACCTCCACCACCTCACCCCCCAACTCGACGCCGCGCACCGCAACTGGCCGCAGGTCCCGCTCGTCGTCCATCTCCACGGCACCGAGATGAAGCTGATCGAGGGCATCGACGAGCGGATGAAGTTGGCCGACGCGCTCGGCGAGACCCTCGCGACGATGCCCGCCACGGCCCGCACGTCCCTCGCCGCGGAACGCAGCCTCGACGACACGCAGATGGAGATGCTGCGCACCACTCGGTGGGACTCGTGGCGCCACGGCGAGTTCTGGGCTCACTATCTGCGGCGACAGGCACAACTCGCCGACCACGTCATCACCGTGTCCTCGCTCAATCGCGACGCCGCGATCACGATGCTGGGGATCGAACCCGGAACGGTCACCGCGATTCCGAACGGGGTCGACATCCAACGATTTCGGCCGCGACCGCGCACGCCGGGAACGCGCCGAGCGGCGTTCCGGCGAGTGCTCGTCGACGATCCGCACGGTTGGACCGAATCCGGACCTCCCGGCACCCTCGCCTACACCGAAGCCGACCTCGATCGCCTGCTCGGCGCGGATGATGCTGCGACCGTGCTCGCCTACGTCGGGAGGTTCCTCGGGTTCAAGCGGGTCCCGATGCTCGTCCGGGCGTTCGCTCGTGCACGTCAGCAGTTCACCCGACCCTGCTCACTCGTGATCTGGGGCGGACATCCGGGTGAGTGGGAAGGCGAACACCCCGTCACCGTGGCCGAGGAGGTGGGCGCCGAGGGCATCTACTTCGCCGGATGGCGGGGCCACCACGAACTTCCCGAGGGCCTGGCGGTCTGCGATGCCCTCGTCGTCCCATCGGTCGATGACCCGTTCCCGCAGGTCCCCCTCGAGGCGATGGCCGTCGGGCTCCCGGTGATCGCCAGCCGAAGCGGCGGGCTCATCTCGATGGTCAATCTCGACCCCGCCCGGCCCACCGGTTGGTTCGTCCCGCCCGACGATCTCGACGCACTGACCAAGACGCTCATCTCGGTGGTCAACGACCCGGCCGAGACTGCCCAGCGCGGTGCGAACGCCCTCGCGCACGCGCGCGCCAACCTGTCCTGGGACGGAGTGGTCACCCGCTTCGAATCCGCCTATGCCGCAGGCACCGAACACCACCGAAGACGCTCGGCGGCGGGATGACCGCGATCGGCCGGGCTACTTGGCGATCGCAGTCCCGTTGACATCGACCGCGTACCACGAGGGGATGCTGGTCCCCTTCATGTCGCCGGGCGCGGTGTCACCCGAGAAGTAGTACAGCAAGTGACCGTGATACGTGACCTGGTTCGGTGCAGCACCGTCCGCGGTGGAGAGTTCGCTCCCATGCACACCTGCACCCGCGGTGGGCTTGCCGTCCGCCACGAGCGGCGGCCAGGTCGACACGCAGGCTCCTGTGCAGGCCGTGGTCGTGCCCTGGTCCTTCTCGAAGAGGTACAGCGTGTGCTGGTTGGGGCCAACCAGCTGATCACCCGTTGCGCCACCGGACGCGAGCGACACCGTCACGTCGGCCGTGGTCGCCGGACCCGATGCGGGTGCGTTGCTGCTCGAGGGGGTGCCGCCGTAGTTCGACCGGCCGGTGCCCGAGGACCCGCCGCTACTGCTTCCGCAGGCCGCCAGCACCAGGAGTCCGGCCGTGACCAACGCCAGTCGTGATGTCCGTCGCATATGCATTGCTCCTCGAGTCGTCGTTGGGGAGTACTACGGATTCGGAGCCAGTGGGGATTGCCGCCAATCCATATCGTCCCCGAGTACGTAGATTCAGGGTGTGTGGGACCCGTCGGACGAAGCGCTCCTCGCCGGCTTCGGCAGCGGTGACGAGACCGCCGCCGCGGTCTTCGTGCGCCGTTTCCAACGGCGGGTCTACGGGCTCACGCTCGCGGTCCTGCATGACGAAGGCCGCGCGGCCGACGCCGCGCAGGATGCATTCGTGCGCGCGTGGCACCACGCCGGATCTTTCGATCCCCGGCGAGGTTCGGTGACCACGTGGCTCCTCGCGATCGCGCGCAACATTGCGATCGACCGACGCCGTACCGAGGCGGTACGTGGCGCGATCCCGATCGACATCACCGATCTGACCCTCGTCTCCCCGGGGCCGGGACCGGACGACGAAGCGGTCACGCGCGGCGAGGTGGACCGAGTTGGCGCCGCGCTGCAATCGCTCACCGAGCCCCAACGCCGCTGCGTCGTATTGGCCACGATCGGCGGTCGGACGACGCGCGAGATCGCGGAGTTCGAAGGGATCCCACTGGGCACGGCGAAGACTCGGCTGCGCGATGGGCTGATCCGCGTGCGCTCGCGTCTCGGATCCGAGGAGCCGAGCCATGACTGATCCGATCGCGACCTGTCCCGGCTCCGGCACGCTCGCGGACCTCGCGCTCGGTGAGCTCACCGGTCGCGCACGCAGCGACGCATTGGCCCACGTCGCCGGGTGCCGCACATGTCGCGAGCAGGTTCATCAACTGATCGAGACCACGGACCAGATCCTCCTCGCGGCACCGCAAGCCGAACCCCCCGCCGGCTTCGAATCCGCGGTCCTCGACCGGCTCACCGAACGGGCAGTGCCGCGCCGGCCCCGGTGGTGGCGAGCCATGGCGGTCGCCGCCGCCGTCGCGCTGGTCGTGACCGCTGGTGCCATCGGTGTGCGGCTCACGCGCGACTCACCCACCGAGTTCACCGAAGCCGCAATGATCACGCCATCGGGTCGCGATGTGGGGCGAGCGTGGCGCTACGACGCCGAGCCTTCCTGGGTATTGATCTCAGTGCCTCGTTGGCGCGCGTGGGACGAGACGAGCGCGGG
>JAENVU010000066.1 GCA_016650415.1 Acidimicrobiia bacterium | reverse complement strand
CTGCCCGGAAAAAGAACGAACCATGGAGCCTGGAGGCGCCATGGTTCGAACGAGGTACGTGTGGTCGGGATGCCGGGATTTGAACCCGGGGCCTCAGCGTCCCGAACGCTGCGCGCTAACCAAACTGCGCCACATCCCGTAAGGGGCGAGAGTGTAGCGACCCGCTAGCTCGAAGTCGGAGCCGGTGTCGGCCCGAGCAGGGGCTTGGCCACCCGGCGCAGAATCCCGGCGTCGACCGGCTTGACGACTTCGGCGTCGGCGTCGGCCCGCTTGGCGAGGAATCGATCCGCTTCCCGGTCGAGCAGGAGGAGGATCTTGGTGGGGGGGACCCGCCCTTCGGCCGCTTCCATCCGCAGGTCGATCGCACACGCGATGCCGCCCATATTGGCGATCTGCATGTCGAGCACCACCAGGTCCGGCGCGTGTTGGGAGACGGCGTCACGAACGTCCTGGCCGCGCTTGACCTCGACGACCTGTTGGCCGGTTCCGGCGAAGGCCGTGGTCACTTGATCGCGGATCCAGGACGCTTCGGCGGCAACAAGGATCGTGGTCACGGCGGAAACGCTAGTCCCCGGTGGAAGGCGGTCGTGCGTCGTTGTCCGGCGGTGCGAACAGGATCCGGCCGATCTCCGCCAAGGCGGTGAAGTCGTGGACGTCGTGAGGGAGATAGGGCACGAAGGCGACCCCGGCGGAACGGGTGCGCACGCGCACCGTCTCGATGTGGGCCCGTTCCCGTTCGGCGATCTCGTTGAACTCTCCGAGATTCTGATAGCGGGCGGCGAGCCGATCCCGCGCCTCACGCTGGTTGCGGTTGCTGAACGTCAACTCACGGAGCGACTCGGCTCGGGCTCGGAGCCCGGCCGACATCTCGGTACCGAAGCGGGGGTGCACGCGGTTGACCACGAGCGCGTCGACCGCGAGGTTGTGGTTGCCGATCTGTTCGGCGAAATACCGCGCCTCTTCGATCGCATCGCGTTGGGGCGAAGTGACGAGGACGAATCGGGTCTCGTTCTGTTGGAGGATCTCGACGACGCGCTCCGCGCGGGTCCGGAACCCTTCCTCCATTCCTTCGAAGGATCGGAAGAACGCCACGATGTCGTCGACGACCTCGGTCCCGACGACCCGTGACACCGTGCGGATGAAGGCCTGCACGGCCGCGCCGGCGATCTTGAGGTAGGTGCGGGTCGGCACCATCAGCATGCGGAACACGGCGTTGTTGAGCAGACGCAGCAACCGCGCCGGCGCATCGAGGAAGTCGAGCGCATGACGGCTCGGCGGGGTGTCGACGACGATCAGGTCGAACCCGCCGTCTTCGTGCAGCTCGTGGAGCTTCTCCATCGCCATGTATTCCTGGGTGCCCGAGAGTGCCGAGGAGATGTTCTTGTAGAAGTTGTTGGCGAGGATCCGCTGGGCCTGGGCCGGGGAATCGGCGTAGCGAGTGACGAGGCCGTCGAAGGTGCTCTTGGTGTCGAGCATCATCGCCGAGAGTTCGCCACCGGGAACTCGATGGTTGTCGGGGTCCCAACGGCTCGGATCGATCAGGCGCGGCTCGTTGGCGAGCTCGTCGAGACCGAGTGCATTCGCGAGCCGCTTCGCCGGGTCGATGGTGACGACGACGGCCCGGCGTCCCCGTCGAGCCCCTTCGATCGCGACCACCGCCGCCGTCGTGGTCTTTCCCACGCCGCCCGAGCCGCAGCACACTGCGATCGCGCCGTGATCGACGACATCGTTGAGCGTGTGGACGTTCACAGCGGGTCCAGCCCGGTGACGAAGGAGTCCGCGAGGGTCTCGATCTCGGAGAACCCGAGTTCGGACGTGAAGATGAACGGCAGGCGGATCTGGGGGAGGGGGAGCCGCTCGGCGAGCCGGTCGGCCTGGACGACTTGGATCGCGGTGCGCTCGGCCCGAAACGCGGCGGCGGCCGCGAGGTCGTGGGCTTCGCGGTCCGACACGAACACGTCGATCATCTCGGCATCGGCTTGCGCCGCGGCGGCAGTGGCGGATCCGTCGGGGAGATCGAGATCGGGGTAGCAGCCGTTGACGATCATGGGCCCCAGTCGGACGCCGACGCGGTCTTCGATCGCGAACGCGGTGTCGACTGCCTCATTGACCGGGGTCTCCTCCGGGAGCGTGACGAGGATCACCTGGCACCGCTGCGGGTCCGAGAGCATCTCCACGACGTCGGCCGCCTGTTTCCGCACCGGCCCGACCGCGACTGCGTCGAGCAGACCGTGGGCCGAGGTCAGGAAGGTGAGCGCATGACCGGCGGCGGGGGCGTCGACGATGATGAGGTCGGCGGTGCCGCTCTGTTCCAGGCTCTTCACTTTGCCCAGCACGAGAATGTCCTTCATGCCGGGCACCGCAGTCGCGATCACGTCCAGCGCCCCCGATTGCACCAGCCGCTTGGAGATCCGCTTGAGTCCGTTGCCGGCGAGCCAATCCCGGAGGGCGGCGTCGGGCGTCAGGGTTCGTCCCCGAATGCCTGGTGCGAGCTCCTGCTCTTCGTATCCGAGGGCGGGCCGATTGAAGGCCGTCGACAGCCCCGATTTACCCTCGACCTCCACGATCAGGACTCGAAGGCCCGAACGGGCGGCGGCCACGGCCAGTGTGGCCGCCACGGTGGTCTTTCCGACCCCACCCTTGCCCGCAACGATGACCACCCGGGAGGTGGAGCAAAAGTGAGCGAGCTCCATCGCCGTGAGCCTACGGGAGCGCGCGGTTCCGATCTTCGACCGCGTCGTACCGGTCTGCGTCGTGCCGGTCTCGTGATCGCGGTGGTCGGGATCCTGGCCGGGATGCTGGGCGTAGGTTCGCCGAGCGGGGCCGCCGCCCGGACGCAATCCACCTTCGACGTGATCCAGATCGGTGGACTCATCGATCCGCCCAACGCGGCGTTGATCCGAGACGCGGTCCGCGCCGCCAACGACGACGGCGCCAAGCTGCTCCTCATCACGTTTAACTCGGGCGGTGCAGTCGACGTCGACTCGCGGCCGCTGCTGCGCGCGATCCGCTCGTCCGCGGTTCCGGTGGTCGCGTGGATCGGCCCGTCGGGTTCCAAGGCCCGTGGCCTCGCGGCAGAACTCGCACTGCAAGCTTCAGTGGTTGCGGTGTCGAACGGATCCAGCATCGGGCCACTCGAACCGCAGATGCTCGACCGCGACGGTGCCGCGTCGCTCACGCCGCGGGTCCCGGCCGATCGCAACGATGGCTACATCGCGCATCGGACCGCGACCGCAGACCAAGCGGTTCGACAGGGTGTGACCGATCGGGTCTGCGCGTCGCCCCCGGGCTGCGCCACCATCGGCGACCTACTCGTCGCACTCAACGGCCAAACGGTCGAGACCGCCGGCGGTCCGGTCACGTTGCGCACGGCGAAGGTCGTCGGGACCGGCGGCGGCCGCCGGCTCGAACCGTTGGACCAGATCCGGTTCCGCAAGCTCGACCTCATTGGTCAGGCGGTGCACACGCTGACGAGTCCGTCGATCGCGTATCTGCTGCTCGTCGTCGGCCTCGCGCTGATCATCTTCGAGTTCTTCACGATCTCGATCGGACTCGCAGGTGGCACGGGTGCGATCGCGCTCGTCGGAGCGTTCGTCGGGTTCTCCCACCTGCCGGTCAACTGGTGGGCGCTCGGACTGATCCTGCTGGCGATGTTCGGGTACGCGATCGACGTGCAGGCCGGGCGCGCGTACTCGTGGACGGTCATCGGCACGATCCTGCTCCTCGTCGGCACCCTGTTCCTCTTCGGCGGTTCGGTACGACTCGACGTCTATTGGTGGGTCGTGGTCGTGATGATGGTCTCAGTCATCGCGTTCTTCACCTCGGCGATGCCGTTGGCCGTGCGGTCCCGGTTCTCGACCCCGACCATTGGGCGGGAGTCGCTCGTCGGCGAGGCCGGCGAGGCTGCGGTCGACGTCAACCCCGATGGCGTGGTCATCATCCGGGGCGCTCGGTGGCGCGCCCGGACCAACCGGGCCACGCCGATCGCGGCCGGGGATGCCATCCGGGTGGTGGAGGTCGACGGCCTCGTCCTCGAGGTCGAGCCCGAAACCGGTGCTGCGCGCGACTACCGCGAGCCGAAGAATCCGGGATGATCCCCTGGTATTGCGCACTCTTGTGGCCTGTCACACCCTGGGAGTAGGTTCGACCCCGGGTCGCGGCGGAGAGGCCCCACGCCATCCTCCAGGAGGGCTCCGGTGAGTGTCGGTATAGCGAACGAGACATGGCAGGTGCGCGCCGCCTGTCGCGGACCCCGGTCGGGGGTCTTCTTCCCACCCACGAGTGGTGAGCGGCGCGAAGAGCGTGAAATGCGAGAGGCCCGGGCCAAGGTGATCTGTCGGGAGTGCCCCGTGCAGGTCGAGTGCCTCGAGTACGCCCTGTCGATCAAGGAACCGCACGGAATCTGGGGTGGGCTGAACGAACAGGAACGCTCCCAGATGTTGGCCACGCCCGCCGGCTAACTCTCGGACGAGCGATCCACGAGGCCCGAACGCGGGCCGGGGATCCGATGGTCACCCCGTCGACGGGTCACGCCGGTCGCGTCGAGATGGCCCATGATCGGCACGACGAACTTCCGGGTGGAGCCCAACACGTCGCGTGCATCCGCGATGGTGATCGATCCCCGTTCACGCAGCGCGTCGATGACGAGCATGCGGGCCGCGTCGATGGCGGCGGTCGTGAACGTGATGCCGTCGATTTCGGTGAGCACGCCCTCGCGCACGAGCGCCCGGCGGAGCGACGGGTCGGCCGGTGGCGCGGGCGCGAAGGGGCTCGCGTCGAGTTCGGCGATCAAAGCGATTCCAGCCGCGGACGTTGACGCCCGCCCCGCGTGATCGCGGTGGCGCACCAATCCCTGTTCGACCACGAGCGATGAGTCGGTCGCGAGGAGAGGTTCCAGCCGGTCGGGGTCGAGGCCGGCCGACCGCCCAAGGTCCGCGAGCGGGAGGCCCGCGGACTCCGGATGGGCCTGATGGTGCGAGAGCACGGATTCGAGCACCTGGCGGCGCGCCGCTGCGATCGTCTCGGAACGCACGAGCCAGTCGCCCAGGGGCTCGGCTCCGGCGCCGATCAGCATGGCCGTGGCCGTGTCCGGCGCGAGACCGGTCGACGCATCCAGGCCGCCCCGACGTACCCAGCCACCGGCCAAGACGCGGTCGGCCAGGGGCTGCTCGAGCCGAGCGACGGCATCTGGCGCCTTCCGGGCCGGCGCGAGATCGAGCACCTCGGCGCCGCCCACCGTCTGGCGGGATCCCGAGTCGCGCAGCACGATTCGGTCGCCGGGCGCGAGTGGGAGGGGATCGGCGAAGCGAATCCTCGCGAACGAACCGCCGAGTTGACGGAACCACACTCGGTGCTCGCCTGAGCCGACTGCGGCGGTGAGCCGACCGCGGGTCCGGAGCTCGGTTCCCGGCATCAGTGTGAGGGCCACGTCGACGGTCGTGACGAAGTGCCATTGCTCCGGTCCGACGATCGCGTCACCGCGCGTCAGATCGCTGCGGTCGACGCCGACGAGGTTGAGCGCTACGCGCGCGCCGGGCTCGCCGATGTCGGAGGCGCGGCCGTGACTCTCGATCGCCCGGATTCGGACCGGGTGATCGCCGGCCTGGATCTCGTCGTCGACGTGGAGGGTGCCGCCGGTGAGTGTCCCGGTCACCACGGTGCCTGCACCCTTCGCCGCGAAGACGCGGTCGATCCAGAGGCGCGGTCGGCCGTTGTCGCATGCACCGGGCGCGGCCGCCAGCGCCCGGTCGAGCGCGGCCCGCACGGTGTCGAGTCCCTCGCCGGATCGCGCGGCGCACGTGACGACCTCCAAGTGTGCGAACGTCGTGCCTTCGATGTGCTCGGCCACTTCGAGCTGCGCGATCTCCAGGGTTTCGGGATCGACGAGATCCGATTTCGTGACCACGACGATCCCGTGCCGCACGTCCAGCAGGTCCAGGATCCTGAGGTGCTCTTCGCTCTGCGGTTTCCAGCCCTCGTTCGCGGCGACCACCAGCACGGCCACGTCGACGGCGCCCACGCCGGCGAGCATGTTCTTGATGAACTTGGTGTGGCCGGGTACGTCGACGAACCCGACCTCGATTCCCGACGGCAGGGTGCAGAACGCGAAGCCGAGGTCGATGGTGAGCCCGCGTGACTTCTCCTCGGGGAATCGGTCCGGGTCGGTGCCGGTCAGGGTGTGGACCAGAGTAGATTTGCCGTGGTCGACGTGGCCCGCGGTCGCGACGACGCGCATCAGAGTGCGGCGAGGGCGCGGGCGACGATGTCGTCGTTGTCGGGGTCGATACTGCGGAGATCGCAGACGATGCGGTCGGCATCGGTCCGGGCGATGATCCCGTCGGCGCGCAGCGCGGCCATGGCGGTCGTCGGGTTCGCAACGGTGCAGGCGACCCCGATCGACGGAATGGTCAGGCCCGGGAGCGAGCCGCCGCCGGCCACCGCTTCGGTCTCGATCACCGCCGCGAGTCGGACGGTCGTCGCGATCCGGTGGGCGCGGGTGCGCAACGAGTCGAGGGTGGCAGTCGCCATTCGCCAGAGCGGGATCGAGGTGGCGTCGCCCGAGAGGTAGGTCAGTGCGACCTGCTGCAACGCGGCCAAGGTGAGCTTGTCGGCGCGCATGGCGCGGGCGAGCGGGTGCTTGGCGATCGTGGCGATGAGATCGGCCCGGCCGACGATGATGCCCGCTTGCGGCCCGCCGAGCAGCTTGTCGCCGGAGAAGGTCACGACGTCGGCGCCGTCGGCGATGGCTTGGCGGATGCCGGGCTCGTCGCGCAACCACCGCGGAGGTTCGGCCAGCCATGGGGTCGTCTCGTCCAGCAAGCCGGAACCCGCGTCCACCATCACGGTGGATCCCAGCGTCGCGAGTTGGCCGATGGGCGTCGCTTCGGTGAACCCGACCATGCGGTAATTCGACGCGTGCACCTTCAGGAGGAGCGCGGTCGCGTCGGTCATGGCCCGTTCGTAATCTGCGACCCGGGTGCGATTCGTCGTGCCGACTTCGATGAGCGCGCAGCCCGACTCCGCCATGATCTCGGGCACGCGGAACCCGCCCCCGATCTCCACGAGTTCTCCCCGTGACACGACGACCTCGCGGCCCCGTGCGAGCGCGCCCAGCGCCAGCAACACGGCGGCCGCGTTGTTGTTGACGACCATGCCGGCCTCGGCACCGACCGCGCGGGCGAGCAGCGTGCCTGCATGATCGTGGCGGGATCCCCGGGTGCCGGTGACGAGGTTCAGTTCGAGATTGGACGCTCCGCGAGCGATCGTGAGCGCGGCGGTCAGCGCCTCGTCCCCGATCGGCGCGCGTCCGAGGTTGGTGTGGAGCAGCACACCGGTTGCGTTGACGACCGGTTGGAGCAACCGGCGGCGCTGGGCGTCGACGCGAGCGGCCGCGTCGGCCAGCACGTCGGCTTCGGTGGGGGTCGCGCCACCTTCGATCGCGGCGCGCGCCGCGTCCACCGCGTCGCGCGCGGTCGCGGTGAGCAAGGAAGCCGGAAGTCCGTCGAGCGAACTCGCCACCCGTTCGACTGAGGGCAATGCGCGCCGGGGGTCCATCGAGCCCGAGCGTACGCGGCCGACGGGTCGGGAGCCTCGGCGGGATGGGACCACGAGGCGGGGCCACGAGCCGGTGAGCGGTCGTAGGCTGGCCCGGTGATCGGACGGATCGAGTGGCGCGCGTGATGAAGCCCCGTGATGCGGCGACGGTGATGCTGGTGCGCGACGCGCCCGACCTCCACGTCTTCCTGGCGCAGCGCAACGTCGATTCGGTGTGGATCGCGGGCGCCTCGGTGTTTCCCGGTGGCGCGATCGACCCCGACGATCGTCACCCTCGATGGGAGGCTCGCTCTACCGGCTGGGACGACGGCACCGCGAGCGCCGCGCTCGGCCTCCGTGGTGGCGGTCTCGGATTCTGGGTCGGTGCGATCCGCGAGACCTTCGAAGAAGCCGGGGTGTTGTTGGCCCAGCGCCGAGACGGTGAACCAGTCGACGCGAGCGCCCCGGAGTTCGTGATCGCGCGTCGGGAGCTGAATGCGGGCGCCCTGACCTTCGGTGCGTTCGTCGACGAGCACGATCTCGTCCTGCGGACCGACCAGCTCCACGTCTTCTCCCACTGGGTGACTCCCCCCGGAAGCCCCCGTCGGTACGACACGTGGTTCTTCGTCGGAGCCGCGCCGCCCGGGGTGTACGAGCACGATCACACCGAGCTGGTGGCGTCCGCTTGGCGGAGGCCGGTCGACACCCTGGCCGCGGCGGATCGCGGTGAACTCGATCTGATCTTCCCGACGCGCAAGAGCCTGGAGGCGATGGTGCCCTATGGGGGCGCGGACGAGTTCCTCCGTGCGGCCCGGCAGGCGAGCACCTCGCCGGTTGACGGCGGCCTCGCCGTGATCGCCGAACCCAGTGGCGGCCGGCGGATTGCATTGCCCCACGACACTGACACTGACGCCGATGCCGATGCCGGAGGAGGTGCGATGCCATGCCCGACATGACGCCGGATGTGCCCAGCGCGCTCTCCCCGTTGGTGCGGCGAGTCGTGGCCGACAACCCGAGTCACATGACCGGTCCCGGGACCAACACGTATCTCGTCGGCATCGACGAAGTCGCGATCATCGACCCGGGTCCCGATGACAAGAAGCACACCGACGCGATTGTCGGCGGTGCGATGAAGGAGCGCATTCGCTGGATCGTGCTCACCCACACTCACCCGGACCACGCGCCGGGCGCGACCCGGTTGGCCAAGGCGACCGGCGCCGAGATTCTCGCGTTCTCCAAGCGGGAGAAGTCGGTCAAGGTCGACCGGGCGATCGGTGAGGGCGACACGATCGATGGCACCGAGTTCCGTTTGGAAGTACTCGCGACGCCGGGTCATGCCCCGAACCACCTGTGCTTTCACCTCGAAGAGGAGCGAATGCTCTTCACCGGCGACACGATCCTCGGCGGGATGTACTCGGTGGTGTCACCCTCGACCGGTGGCGACATGGCGCACTACATGGCGACATTGGAGCGGCTGGGGAAGATGCGGCTCCGTTCGATCGCTCCCGGCCACGGCGAGCTCATCGACGAACCACGAGCCCGCATCGACGAGTACCTCAGGCATCGACGCGATCGAGAACGCCAGGTGCTCGCCCTCGTGCGGAAGGGGCCGACCACGGTCAAGGCGATCGTGGGAACGCTCTACGTCGACACGCCCGCGCTGCTCCAGCCCGTCGCCGCGAAGCAGATCTACTCGCACCTCAAGAAGCTGCGCGCCGAAGGGAAGGTCACCGGCCGCGATCAACGATCCACGTGGAGGACCGCCGGATCCTGAAACGGGTGCGAGCGTCCCGCGTAGGTCAGGAGGCGCGGGGCGGGAGGGAACCGATGAATCCGGTGCGGGGGTCGGATGTCCCGGCGAGCAGCTGCGCGTACACCGAACGGACCGCGTCTTCGCCGGTCGCCGTCTCGAGCCGCAACCAGCCGTCGGTCCAGTGTGAGTAGATGTCCCAGGCCCCGCCGGTGCGGCGGTCGAACTCGTCGCGACCCCACTCTGCAGTGCGTTGGGCGATCTGGCTGGGCGCGAAGAAGAAGGCCGGCGCGGGGCCCGGGAGCGCGCCGGCGTCGGGATCGGATTCGTGGTCCCAATGGGTGCCGCCGACCACCATGGAGTGGCGCAGGGTCTCGGCGCCACGAGTGTGGACCTGACGGACGACGTCCTGATTGCCGGCCATGTCCACGAAGACCGAGGGCGTTGCCGGGACGGAATCCAGATCGTCGTAGGTCGCGATCTCGTCGTAGATGCCGAGACCGGCGACGAAGTCGCGATTGCGAGAAGAGGTGAGACCCACTACCCGACGGCCGCGCGCGTGGGCGAGGAACGCGACGCCGATCGCGGTCTTGCTCGATGCACTCGACACGATGATCTGGTCGGCCTGGAAGTCGTCCTGCGCGGCGAAGAAGTCGTCGATGAGGAACGACGTGAAGAAGAGGGGGTAGAGGACCATCTGCTGCGGCTCGCGATCCGCGGCGTAGACCGGATCAGTGGCGACGCGTTGGTAGCGGTTGTACGCCCCCGCCATCGGCGCCCGGTGCGCGGCCATGTCGGTGAAACCGCGGCCGTCGCTGCGTCCCGGTTCGACGACGAGTTCCGAGGCCATCGGCCAGAACCCGTAGAGCCGTTCGCCGACCGTGCAGGAATCGACCGTGGTCTCGACCACGTCGCCGAAGCCCCAGACGGGGATGCATCCCCAGATGCTCGGCTCGTCGGACGGGAAGAAGTTCCAGTACTGCATCGCGTCACCGAAGACCGCGTAGGTGATGTTGTTCGTGGTCAGGGCGAAGGTGTCGATGCGAATGCGAGCGTGCCCGGCCTCGAGCGGTGTCGGGGGCAGATCGCGGGTACGGACCTCGGCGAACTCGGCCCGCTGCACCTCGAAGGTGATGTCAGCAGTGATGACGAATGTCTAGTTGGCCTCGTCGATCCGGGCCAGGTTCTCGGCGGCGAGTTCGAAGATCCGGGCGGTGCAGCCCGCCATCTCGACCGGCGGGAGCAGTTCGTCGACGAGCCGGGCCGCGAGTTCGTTGAAGGCAGCTCCCGCGGGCGAATCGGGCGCGGCGAGTGCGATGGGGTTGCCGGTGTCGCCACCCTCGGAGACGGCGGGTTCGAGGGGGATCGACGCGACGAGCGGCGCGTTGATTTCCGCTGCCAGGGCGGTTCCCCCACCCTGACCGAACAACGCGAAGCGCTGACCGTCGGGAGCGACGAACTCGCTCATGTTCTCCACGACCCCCACGATCTTCATGTACGAACGCCGGGCCATGTCGGCGACTCGGGTCGCGACCTTCTGTGCGGCCAGCGCGGGTGTCGTGACCACGAGCATCTCGGCCTGGGGGAGCATGCGCGCGAGCCCCATCTGGACGTCACCGGTGCCGGGGGGCATGTCGACGAGCAGGTAATCGAGTTCACCCCACCGCACGTCGGTGAGGAACTGCTCGACCGCCTTCGTGAGGATCAAGCCGCGCCACATCAGCGCGGTCGATTCATCGTCGACGAGAAATCCCATCGACACGATTTCGAGGCTGCCCCCGTTCGGCAGTTCTCGGACGTGAGGCGTGATCTTGCCGTTCTCACCCGTGAGCCGACCGTCGACGCCCAACATGCGCGGCACACTGAATCCCCAGATGTCGGCATCGAGCACGCCGACGCGCAGGCCGCGTGCCGCGAGGGCTGCGGCCAGGTTGACGGTCACCGAACTCTTGCCGACGCCGCCCTTGCCGCTCGAGATCGTGAGGACTCGAGTCGTGGCCGGGATCATCGTGTCGGGCGCGTTCTCCCGGGCGTTGAGTCGGGCCTGTTGCATCGCGGCGGACTTCTGTTCCTGGGTCATCTCGACCCAGCGCACCTTCACGTCGGTGACGCCGGGCAGTCCCGTGACCTTCGATTGGATCTCGCGGCGGATCTCGGCCTGGAGCGGGCAACCGAGGGTGGTCAAGGCGATGTGGATCGTCACCACGCCGTCGGCATCGGCGACGACGTCGTGCACCATGCCCAGGTCGACGATGCTCGCTCGCAACTCGGGATCCATGACTCCACCGAGCATCCCCCTGATGTCGGCGACCGACGGTGGTGCGGGCGGGGATGCTGGGATCGGGTCGGTCATTGGCGTCCAGACTCGGTGGGTGTCCGCAGCCGATTGACCACGGACGAATAAAAACAGTCTTCACCTTGAAAATATGCCCGGCCGCCGTTACGGTCAAGGCATGGAATTCGAGGTGCTCAAGGCCCTCGGCGACGAAACCCGCCATTCGCTCTACCAGGAGCTTGCGGGTTCGACTGCGCCCCGATCGGCCACCGAGCTCGCCGAGACGCTCGGCTTACACCCGAATACGGTGCGGCTCCACCTCGAACGTCTGCGTGAGGCGGGTCTCATCGAAGTCGAAGCCGTCCACCGCGGCACGGTGGGCCGCCCCCGACACCGCTACTCCCTCGCCCCCGGTGCCCCCGGGCTGGGGTTCGACCCACCGGCGCACGTCTTGCTCGCGGGGTTACTGGCCGCGATGGCCGAAGCCACCGGCGCCGATGGTGCGGCTGCGCTCGCGACCGGTCGAGCCTGGGGCGCGAACTCGGCCCAGCGCGCCTCCGAGTCCGCATGCCTGAGCCTCCTGGCGGCAGAACTGGACCGCTTGGGCTTCGAGCCGGCCGCCGATGCCACGGCGACTCGGGACGGCGCCACCCGTATCGATTTCCTGCATTGCCCGTTCCGCGAGCTGGCCGAGGCCTACCCCGAACTCGTCTGCAACCTGCACCGGGGGATGTGTGAAGGCGTCGCCGAGAGTCGCCGGGGAACAGTTCAGACCTTCTCGTCGTTGTACGAGCCCGACCCCTGTCACGTGGTCGTCGCGCTACCCTGAGAGCCCCTGAAACACACGGAGTCACCATGAGCATGTTCACTGTCAGCGATGCCCGGACCCAGTTCCTCCTCACCGACGCGGCGTCGGCGAAGGTCAAGGCGCTGATCGAGGCCGAAGCCACCCCGGGACTCGCGCTGCGCGTTGCCGTGCGGCCCGGTGGATGCTCGGGGTTCAGCTACGAGATGTTCTTCGATGCCGACATCGCCGATGACGACGTCAAGTCCGAGCAGGGCGGCGTGCAGGTCGTCATCGACCCCGCGTCGATTGGTCACCTCGGCGGCGGGCAGCTCGACTACCGCGACGGGCTCCAGGGTTCCGGGTTCCACATCAGCAACCCGAACGCCGAGCGCACCTGCGGCTGCGGTCAGTCGTTCAGCTGACGCTCCTCACCTTCGAACTCGACGGCGCGCCCGTCGAGCTCGAGATTGCCGCCGGCGAAACCCTTCTGACGGTTCTGCGCGAACGGCTGTCGATCACCACGGTCAAGGACGGCTGCGCCCCCCAAGGTCAATGTGGGTGCTGCACGGTGCTCGTCGACGGCGATGCGCGGGTTGCCTGCGTGACCCCGGCGGCTCGGATCGCGGGCCGGTCGGTGACGACCCTCGCAGGTTTGGGACCCTCGGTCCAGGAGCCGCTGGCCGACGCCTTCGTGGCGACGGGCGGATCGCAGTGCGGGTTCTGCACTCCCGGAATACTCGTCCGGCTCGCCGCGCTCTTCGCCAAGCACAAGATCGCGCCCGCAGATCTGGAGCGGGCGCTGGCGGCGCATCTCTGTCGTTGCACCGGATGGCAGACGATCACCGAGGCGGTCGATCTCGCACGGGACCCGGGGCGAGATGGGGCCGAGCCCCGCGATCTCATGGCCGCAGCCCGCCGCGCCGAACTCGAGGGTGGCTCCCCGCAGGGGGTCGGGCGCTGGACTCCGCTCGGTGACGCGGGATTTGCCGATGACACCGCGCCGCGAGACGCGTTGGTGGCGGTCCCGCGACCGCCGGGAAGCGCCGCCGAGGCCGTTGACGCGAGTGGGATTGCCTGGGTGATCGGCGAGACCCTGGACGACGCCCGCCGGCGCGCCGGGAAGGTGCAAGGTCGACGTTCGACCGTCGCCGATACCCCTCCGCTGCCGTTCCCGGACCTCCCGACCGGTGGTGTGCGACTCGCGACGAGCTGGGTCGAGCCCGGGTACCTCGAACCCGACGCGAGTTGGTGTCAACCGGCTGGGACCCCGGCCACGCCACTCGCCAACGGTGGTGCCTTCGGCGGCAAGACCGAGTCTCCGGTTGGCCCGGCGGCCCGCATCCTCGCCGATCAGCTGGGCCGGACCGTGCGGACGGTCTTCGCTCGCGAAGACGTCGTGAGGCTTGGTCCCAAACGCCCGCCGATTGCCGCGAGCGCGGTCGCCGAAGCCGGCCGCGTCGTCATCCGAGGCGTGAGCCCGGGCGCAGCTCCGAGCTACGAGTCGCCGTACGAAGGGCTCGCGGTTGCCATCGAATGGGCAGCAGCCGCGATCCCTGGTCCTCCGGTCTCGACCGCCCTACGGGCGGCGGGCCGGGCCGAGCTGACGGTCCTGGTGGAGGGGGCGATCGACGCCGCCGGCTGGGACCGCTCCGAGCTCGTAGGCTCCGACGATCGCAGTCGCGCGGTGCTACTCGACACACTCGCCGTGGCGGAATCCGGTGCGCGGGCGGGTGCGCGCGTTGGCGTCGACGACACGACCGGCATCGTGAGCGGGATCGAGGTACGCGTCGATGCCGGTGATCCGCTTGACCCGGTGGTACTCCGTTCGTACGCGATCGGCGCCGCGCACATGGCCCTGGGGTGGGTGCTCAGCGAGGGCATCGCGGTCGACCCGGAGACCGGGGAGGTCCTCGACCTCACGATTCGATCGTTCGGGATCGTCCGCCCGAAGTCGATGCCGCCGGTATTGGTGGAGATCGTGCCGGGCGACGGGCCGGCCGTGCCCGGTGGATCCGACGCAGTGTTCGCCGCGGTCGCGGCGGCGACGTGGAACGCGGTCGCTCGAATCGAAGGGGTGCGTCCTGAACGGTTTCCCGCGGCCGAGACTCGCGCCGCCCGTATGCTGCGTCGGTGACCGTCTCACCCGTCCCCACCCCGAGCGCCCCGGCGGTCGCGGGCCCGTATTCGCCCGCAGTCCGTGCAGGTGACTGGCTGATCCTGGCCGGTCAGGTTCCCCTTGATCCGGCAACCGGTCAGTTCGTGACCGGCGATGCCGCGACCCAGGCCCGGCGCGTCTTGGACAACATCCTCGGCGTACTCGCCGACTGTGGTGCGAGCGTGGTCGACGTGGCCAAGACCACGGTCTTCGTCACCGATCTCGGCGACTTCGCGGCAATGAACGATGTGTACGCCGAGGTGTTCGGAGATCACCGTCCGGCCCGATCCACGGTCGAAGTATCGGCACTGCCGGGTGGCGCAAAGGTCGAGATCGAGACCTGGGTCTACCTGCCGGTCACCTGACGCGACCGGCAGCGGTCGTTGGCCGAGCTAGGCCGGTTGACCTTCGGCGCGCTGGTCGGCGTCGTCTCCGACGGCCCAGCCGATGAGGGCTGCCCACGCGGCTCCGCCCGCCATCACGGCGATCGGTCCGAGCAGGATGAGCACGAGGATGATGATCACGACTCCAAGCACGCCCTGACCTTACCCAAGTCGTCAGAGTGAACGGGTCTGGCCGAAGCGATATCCGACCGAGCGCACCGTCTGGATCAGATTCGCGTGCTCCTCGCCGAGCTTGGCGCGCAGGCGCCGGACGTGGACGTCGACGGTCCGGGCGCCGCCGTAGTACTCGTACCCCCAGACCCGTGAGAGCAGCTGCTCCCGGGTGAAGACCTTGGCGGGGTGAGTCGCGAAGAACTTCAGGAGCTCGTACTCCATGTAGGTGAGGTCGAGGGGCTTGTCCGACAACGCGGCCTGGTAGGTCTCGAGGTTGAGTGCGAGGTCTCCGTATTCGACGAGCTCCGGTGCGGAACCGCGCCCGGCGCGCCACATCAGGTGGCGCAGGCGCGCTTCGAGTTCTTGCGGGTGAAACGGCGTGAGGCAGAAGTCGTCGAAGAGGTCCTCGCGTTCGCCGAGTTCACCGAGCTGCGCCCCGGTCACGAGCATCAGCAGCGGCTCGAGGACGGCATCGCGTTTGCGCAACGTGCGACACAACGAGAGCGCGCCCTCGGGGTCGGTGTCGGCCGCGATGATCGCGCCGGCCCACCCGTCGGCGGGCTCGTCTGCCGTGGCGATCGCCGCGTTGCCGACGGCCTTCCACGCGTAGCCGCCGAGGTCGAGCGTCTGGACCAGCAAGGCCGGCGGCGGGTCGGGGTAGATCAGCAGCGGTTCCATTTCAGAGTGACCCTAGGTAGCGGTCCAACTCCCAGGGGGTGACCTGTTCCTTGTAGGCGTTCCATTCTCGCCGCTTGTTGCGAATGAAGTAGTCGAAGACGTGCTCGCCGAGCGCCTCCACGACCAGCTCGGACCGTTCCATGACGTCGAGGGCTTCGGCGAGCGACTGCGGCAACAGATCGATTCCTGCCGCCGTCCGATCGGCCGGCGACATCTCGAAGACGTTGTTCGTTGCCTCCGCGGGGAGGTCGTACCCCTCCTCGACGCCCTTCATTCCGGCCGCGAGCATCAGCGCGAACGCCAGGTAGGGGTTGCACGCCGGGTCCGGGGACCGGAACTCGATGCGGGTGCTGGAGGCCTTGTCTCGCGTCAGTGCAGGGATCCGCACGAGTGCCGACTCGTTGTTGTGCGCCCACGAGATGTAGGTCGGCGCCTCGTATCCGGCGATGAGCCGCTTGTACGAGTTGACGGTTTGATTCGTGACCGCGGTGATCTCACGCGCGTGGCGGAGCAGGCCGGCCACGAAGTGCTTGCCGACTTTGGACAGGCCCTGGGGATCACCGGAGTCGTGGAACGCGTTGACGCCGCCCTCGAACAGCGAGAGGTGAGCGTGCAGACCGGAGCCGAACGCGCCGGCGATCGGCTTGGGCATGAACGTCGCGTGGACGCCGAGTTCGCTCGCGACGCGCTTGACGACGGTGCGGAACGTCATCACGTTGTCGGCCATCGACAGTGCGTCGGTGTAGCGAAGGTCGATCTCGTGTTGGCTCGGACCGTTCTCGTGGAACGAATACTCCACCGGGATCCCCATCGCTTCGAGCGTGAGGATCGTGCGGCGCCGCAGCTCGTTGGACTCGTTCGTGTGCGTGAGGTCGAAGAAGCCGGCGTGGTCGAGGGGCTCGGGCTCGTCAGCCGAGCGGAAGTAGAAGTACTCGATCTCGGGCCCGACGAAGAAGGTGTACCCGTGGTCACGGGCTCGTGAGAGGTTGCGACGTAAGACGCTGCGCGGGTCGCCGTCGAAGGCTTCGCCGGAGAGCGTGCGAATGTCACAGAACATCCGAGCGACCGGTGCGTCGTCCCCCCGCCACGGCACGATTTCGAACGTGGACGGGTCGGGCATGGCGAGCATGTCCGATTCCTGAACCCGGGAGTACCCCTCGATCGCCGAGCCGTCGAAGGTCATTCCTTCCTCGAGGGCGCTCTCCAACTCGGCCGGGGTGATGGCGAACCCTTTGAGCGCGCCGAGCACGTCGGTGAACCAGAGTTGGACGAACCGAACCCCTCGTTCCTCCACGGTGCGCAGCACATACTCGAGCTGAGGTGACATCGCGACTGCTCCGATCAGGGAAAATGCCCGGCTCGGCACAGTGTACGGAGCCTCGCCTAGGCTCCTGAGTCCCCGGGACCTCGGGGTTACAGAGCGTTCATATTTCGGCAATAGAGCTGAAATCGCGGACCGAAATGCTCAGTCCGCCCTTGCCGAGAGTGAGGGCAGCAGAGTCTCGGTCCCACGGGACCACCCGATTCCTTACCCGCACGGACAATCAGGAGCATCACGTGGCGTACAAGGCCGAGTACATCTGGATCGACGGCACCGAGCCGACGGCGAAGCTGCGGTCCAAGACCAAAGTCCTCACCGACGGCACCGACCTCCCCATCTGGGGATTCGACGGTTCGAGCACGAACCAGGCACCCGGCGACAAGTCGGACTGCGTGCTGCGTCCGGTGTTCACCTGCCTGGACCCGATCCGCGGCGGCGCGAACAAACTCGTCATGTGCGAGGTGCTCTACATCGACATGACCCCCCACGCCACCAACACCCGGGCGGCGCTGCAAACGGTCGCCGACAAGTTCGCGGACCAAGACTCGTGGTTCGGGATCGAGCAGGAGTACAACTTCTTCCAGGAGGGCCGCCCGCTCGGATTCCCGCTCGGAGGCTTCCCGGGACCGCAGGGTCCGTACTACTGCGGCGTCGGTGCCGATGAGGTGTACGGCCGCGAGATCGTCGAGGCCCACATGGACGCGTGCCTCGAGGCGGGTCTGAGCATCTCGGGCATCAACGCCGAGGTCATGCCCGGACAGTGGGAGTTCCAGGTCGGCCCGCTCGGTCCGCTCGACGTGTCGGACGAGTTGTGGATCGCGCGTTGGTTGCTGAACCGAATTGCCGAAGACTTCGGGGTTGCCGTCACGATCGACGCCAAGCCGATGGCCGGTGACTGGAACGGCGCTGGGGCCCACACCAACTTCTCGACCAAAGCGATGCGAGAGAACTACGACGCGATCATCACGGCGTGTGAGGCGTTGGGCAAGCGGGTGGACGAACACATCGCGGGATACGGCACCGGTATCGAGCAACGCCTCACCGGTCAGCACGAGACTGCGCACTTCACCGAGTTCAGCTACGGCGTCTCGGACCGCGGCGCATCGATTCGGATCCCGTGGCAGGTCGAGGTCGACCAGAAGGGCTACATCGAGGACCGGCGCCCGAACGCCAACATCGACCCGTACGTGGTGACCCGGCTCATCGTCGATACCTGCTGTTCCGCTCTGGCGTAGCGCTTGTTGCACTGTCTGGTACCGGACCATGCCCGGACGAGGTCGTCAGCGTCCGGGCTTCGTCGCGCGGTGACCGCTTCGCGAGTGGTTTGACGAACCGTTGACGAACGTGTGTACTTCTCTCGACTGTCCGTGACGGACAACCGACCATTCTGGGGGAATCCATGAACACCCGGCGATTTTCGATCATGGCGCTGCTCGGGTTGGGTTCGCTGGT
>JAENVU010000065.1 GCA_016650415.1 Acidimicrobiia bacterium | reverse complement strand
GGCCGCACTGCAGATCGGCCTGTACTACGTGCCGATCAACTACCGGCTCTCACCGCCGGAGGTCGCGTACATCCTGTCCGACTCCGATGCGAAGGTCTTGGTCAGCCACGAGCGGTTCGCAGCTCTCGCGGTTGCCGCCGCGGACGAAGCGGGTATCCCCGCCGCCGGGCGGTTGGCCGTCGGCGCGGTCCCCGGATTTCGGGACCTCGACGCCTTCCTGGCCGAACAGCCCGACACGTTGCCCGACGACCGGCTCGCGGGCGCAGCCATGCACTACACGAGCGGCACGACCGGACGGCCCAAGGGCGTCAAGCGGCCACTCAGCGGACTCGACCCCGATGTCTCCTCCGAGCTGTTCTCGATGTTCCTGCTGCTGTTCGGAATCCTGCCGCGCGACAACAACGTGCACCTGTCGACGTCGCCCAACTACCACACCGCGGTGACGACGTTCGCGGGGAACGCCCTCCACGCGGGCCATCCCGTCGTCTACATGGACAAGTGGGATCCCGAGAAGACGCTCGCGCTGATCGAGCGGTACGGCTGCACCCACACGCACATGGTGCCGACCCAGTTCCACCGGATGTTGCAGCTGCCGGACGACGTGCGTGCGAAGTACGACGTGTCGTCGATGAAGTACGCGATTCACGCGGCGGCGCCGTGTCCGATCGACGTGAAACGCAAGATGATCGACTGGTGGGGCGAATCCATCATCGAGTACTACGGCGCGACCGAAGGCGGCGGAACCCTCGCGACGGCCGCGCAGTGGTTGCAGTACCCGGGAACGGTCGGCACGGTGTGGCCGAACTCGACCCTCAAGATCGTCGACGACGATGGCAACGAGTGCGCCACCGGAACGCCGGGCATCGTGTGGATGAAGATGGCGAGCGGCGATTTCGAATACAAGGGCGACCAAGGCAAGACCGACGATTCCCACGACGCCGACGGCTTCTTCACCGTCGGTGACGTCGGGTACCTCAACGAAGAGGGCTATCTGTTCCTCTGCGACCGGAAGTCCGACATGATCATCGCCGGTGGGGTGAACATCTATCCGGCCGAGATCGAGGGCGAACTGCTCGCGCACCCCCAGATCGCGGATGCCGCGGTGTTCGGAGTTCCCGACGACGACATGGGTGAGCAGATCAAGGCCGTCATCGAGGTGCGATCCGGCGTGACGGCCGACGACGCGTTGCGGAGTTCGATCATGGACCACCTCGCCGGGCGGTTGGCCAAGTTCAAGTGGCCCCGCACGATCGACTTCATGGATGAGCTGCCGCGTGAACCGACCGGCAAGTTGTTGAAGCGGAAGCTGCGCGACCCGTACTGGGCCGACCGCGACGCCGCGATCTGAGGAGAACCTTCATGACGAACGCTCCACTCATCGAACATCACGTCCTCGACTATCCGGGTGGGTACACCCGCTCGGTCGGGACCGCGGTCTCGCGATACCTGACGGGATTGCGTGACGGCCGGATCGTCGGGGTGCGGATCGGCGACGGTCGGGTGATGGTGCCGCCGACCGAGTACGACCCCGAGACCGGGGCGGCGCTCGACGACTACGTCGAGGTCGGTCCCGCGGGCACGGTGGTGTCCTGGACCTGGGTGAGCGAGCCCCGCGAGGGCAAGCATCACCTCACGAAGCCGTTCGCGTTCGCGCTGGTACGCCCCGATGGCGCCGACGTGCCGATGGTGCACGTCGTCGATGTCGCGAGTTCCGACGAGATGAGTGTGGGCATGCGGGTGATGCCTCGTTGGGCCGCCGAGCGGGTCGGCTACGTCACCGATCTCGAGGCCTGGGTGCCCATGTCCGACGGCGATGCGCCGACGGCGGCGCCCGCGAATACGGCGGTGGAGACGAGTGACGAGCCCGTGACCGGCATCACCGTCCCCATCCGTCTCGACTACGAGATCAACGCCGGAGTGGCGGCGAGCAAGTACCTGCGCGGCCTCGCCGAGGGTCGAATCCTCGGGCAACGTGCGGTCGATTCCGACAAGGTGTACGTCCCTCCTCGCGGTTCGGATCCGACCACGGGTGCGCCGACCGAGATCGAAGTCGAGGTCGGCCCGAACGGAACGGTGACGACCTTCTGTGTCACCAACATCCCGGGTCTGTCCGAGCTCGCACCGGCGGTTCCGTACGTCAGCGCGCAGATTCTGCTCGACGGTTCCAACACGCCGTGGCTCGGCCTCGTCCAGGG
>JAENVU010000064.1 GCA_016650415.1 Acidimicrobiia bacterium | reverse complement strand
GTCGGGCGCCAGGCCACGGAACTCCTCGATCGCGGCCCAGTGGGTCGTCACCCGCCTTCCCTTCGCGGGGCCGGCCGCCTCCAGGACGAAGGCACCGGTACACACACTCGTCACCCAAACGCACCCGGGCGCCACCCGCTGGACGAACTCCAACATCGCCGGGTTCTCGCGCTCGACCCGGCTCCCCTGACCTCCGGGGATCAGGACGACATCGAGCGCGGGCGCGTCCACAAAGGTGTGATCGGTGAGCACGCGCAGCCCCTTCCGGCACCGAATCGGGCCGGCATGTTCGCTGATGGTCACCACGGTGTCACCGGCCTGGCGCGCCATGGTGAAGACCTCCCACGGCCCGACCCAGTCCAGTTCTTCGCAGTCTTCGAAGACGACGATGCCGATCGTGATTCCCATCAGTGCGCTACCTCCATGAACTCGTTGGTCGAAAAGCGTCGTCGGTACTCGGTCGGCGCGACGCGGAATGCCCGAAGGAACGAACGCCGCATCGTCTCGGACGAGCCGAACCCGCACTCGCGTGCAATGGCATCGACACCGAGATCGGATTCCTCCAGTCGGCGGCGCACCGCCTCGAGCCGAGCGCGTTCCACGTACCGGGCCGGCGTCATCCCCGCGTCGGCCCGGAACCGGCGCGCGAAGTGCCGGGGACTCATCGCGGCTTCGCTCGCGAGCCGAGCGACGGAGAGGTCCTCGCCGAGGTGATCGACGATCCACGCTTGGATATCGAGCAGATCGTGATGGTCGGCTGCCTGGGCTTCGAGCGCCGCGCTGAACTGGGCTTGACCGCCCGGGCGTTTCAGGAAGACGACGAGTCGACGCGCCACCGCCATCGCGGCGTCGTGACCGCAGTCCTCCTCGACGAGGGCGAGGGCCAGGTCGATTCCGGCGGTGACACCCGCAGAGGTCGAGATGCGCCCGTCGCGCACGTAGATCGGATCCGACTCCACCTGGATGTCGGGATACTGCCGCGCAAGTTCGTCGCAGGCGGACCAGTGGGTGGTCGCGCGGCGGCCGTCCAACAGCCCGGCGGCGGCAAGCACGAACGCGCCTGAGCACACGGATGCGACTCGACGCGCGCCGGCCGCGACCCGTCTCACCTCGTCCAACACAGCCGCATCCGCGGAGACCGCGCCAACCCCGTGCCGATCACCGCCGGCAACCACGAAGGTGTCGACCGGCCCCCGCACCGCCGCGAGCGCCTCGCCGACGAGCTCGATGCCACTCCCCATGCGCACGGGCCCGGCGACGGGCGCCACGACCTCCACGGTGTACGGCTCGGACTCTCCCGGGCCCCGTGTGCTTGCGAAGACTTCGAGCGGACCGGTGACATCGAGACTCTGCCCGCCCGGAAAGGTGAAGATCACGACTCGGCGCATGCACCCATCGTGCAAGACCCCGCTGATGTCCGCAAGGACCCCGTCCCCACGTTTCCTGCCCACCCCATTCGCACCGTTTGGCGGATGGTGGCGCGCAGGGCACCACCAGGTGCCAAACGCTGCCTGCCGACTAACTAGCTCTGCGGTGGGCGGTGCGGTGTTCGAGGAAGTCGACGAGGACGTAGTCGCCGAGGGTGGCGGCTGGGGTGAAGAAGGCGCGGCCCCGGTTCATCTCCATCATGCGCTTGACGAAGTCCTGGAGGTACGGCGACTCGTCGAGCATGAAGGTGTTGATGCGAATCCCCGATCGGGTGCAGCGGCGCACCTCGCGCAGGGTCTGTTCGATGGTGGCGTACGACGGCGGGTACGAGAAGACGGCTTCGTCACCCTCGATGTGGGCGGTCGGTTCACCGTCGGTGACCATGATGATCTGTTTGGTCCCGGACTGCTTCTCGAGTTGTTTGCGCGCGAGCAGGAGCGCGTGCTGCATGTTGGTCCCCCACTCGAAGTCCCAGCCCAGTTCGGGCAGGAGTTGGGGCTTGATGTCGCGGGCCACCCGCCCGAACGAGACCAACCCGAAGTAGTCGTTGGGGAACTGGGTCGTGATGAGCGAATGCAACGCCATCGCGACCTTCTTGGCCGGTAGGAAGTTGTCGCGCATCGGCATCGACATCGAGACGTCGAGCAGCAGGACGGTCGACGACTTCGTGACCACTTCCGTGCGTTCGACTTCGAAGTCCTCCGGTGTGAGCCGGACCGGAGTGCCGGACCCTTGGCGGCGGATCGCGTTGCGCACCGTCTGCTCGACGTTCAGGTTGAACGGGTCACCGAACTCGTAGGGCTTGTGCTCGTAGGCCCGTTCGTGACCAACGCCGGTCTGTTCGATCGCGTGCCGGCCGACCCGGTCCTTGACCATGTTGCGGAAGAGATCGCCGAGCGCCTTCTGGCCGAGCGCGCGCACACCCTTCGGCGTGAGTTCGTAGCGACCGTCGCGCTGGTCGATCAGCCCCGCGTCCTTCAACATCTGCGCGAGGTCCTGGAGCCGTTCGAGTGATCGGGCGACGTCGTTGCCGAGGAGGTCACGGGCCTGGTCGATGTCGACCTCGGCGATCTGACCCGGCTGGGTGACGTTGGAGAGCATCTGCTCCAGCCCGTCGAGCTCACCAATGGTCTGGAGCACGCTCGACATCTGGCCCATCGACATGGGCTGGTCGCCGCTGAAGTCGAGCTCGCGACCCCAGGGCATGTTCGGGAACGCGTTCTGGAGGTTGCGCGAGAGTTCGCCCATCTGCCAGCGCAGATCCATGTCTTCCATGAGGGAGTCGCTCAACTGCTGGAGCTGGGCGCGTTGCTCGGGCGTCATCGAGTTGAGGAGCTGCTGCATCGCGGCCATCGACTGCGCCATTTGTTCGAGCAGCTCGTCGAGGGTCTCGGGGTTGCCGGGAAAGAAGTCGCCGAACTTCTCCATGAACTCGGCGAACTTGGGTTCCTCGCCCCGCTCGCGCTGTTCGAGCATCTGGTTCAGCTCGGCGAGCATGTCCTTCATCCGGGCCATCTGCTCGGGTGAGACGTCCTGCATTCCCTCGGACATCTGATTGAAGTAGCTCTGCATCAGCTGCTGGCGCAGCTCGTCCATCAGCTCCTCGAACTGCCGGCGCGCCGCGTCGTCCATGAAGTCGTAGTTCTGGAGTGCTTCCACCCGACCCGCGAGATCGTCGGGGACGAGATCCAGCTCGAGGCCGCGTTCGGCGGCGAGATTCTCGACGATTTCCCGGCGGCGTTCGTCGTCTCCCGCACGGACCTCCTGGACCCGGCGGTCGATGCCGGCCCGCTCGTTCTCCATCACCTCGTTGAGCTTTTCGGCGATGTCGTCGTAGACCCCGCCGAGATCGCGTTGCTCGAGCTCTTCCTGTCGCCGTTGCCGCACCCGCTCGAGCATCTCGCGCATGCCCATGAGTTCTTCGCCGTTG